>JAXHUV010000051.1:0-12653 GCA_034189445.1 Pseudomonadota bacterium | reverse complement strand
CCCCACATCACCGCGGCAACGGCGATGGATGCCCTGACCCATGCAACCGAAGCCTTCACCTGCCTGGCAAAAAATCCCTTGAGTGACGCCTACGCGACCGCGGCAATCAAGAAGATCCGCCAGTCGCTCCTGCAAGTCATGGACAACCCCAAAGACAGCGACGGACGACTCGAACTGGCGCAGGCCTCGACCATGGCCGGTATTGCCTTCTCAAACTCCATGGTGGGCCTGGTACACGCGCTCGGGCACGCCACGGGCGCTATCTGTCACTTGCCTCACGGCCTGTGTATGAGCCTGTACCTGCCCTACGCGCTGGAGTACAACCTTGAGACCATCCGGGAATCCCTGGGCGAGTTGTTGCTGCACCTCGAGGGCCCCGAGGTCTTTTCGGCGACGCCGGCGAGCCGTCGGGCAGAGGCCAGCATTTCCGCCATCCGGAAGCTGCGGGATGCCCTGTACAAGCGGTGCCAGCTGCCCCGTACGCTCAAGGAAACCGGCAAGGTAACCGAAGCACAGCTGGACCCTATCGCTGAGATGGCGCTGGATGATGGCGCAATCATGTTCAACCCCAGGGAAGTGACACTGGAGGATGCCCGGGCGGTTCTGCAACGCGCCTGGGTGTGACCGCCATTATTCCAGACGCCTCAGCAACAACATCGGCGAGACGCTGAGCACCGGCCGCAGTTGCCAGCGTCCGAACAGGGCCAGGACAACAGCACTGACCAACGGGATGGACAATACCACGTGCCAGTGCCATTGGAACGCGCCGTCGAACATCCTGAACTGAAGTGCCCAGACCGCCGCCTCGGCGGCAACCACGCCCAATAAACCCGCAAAACCGCCCAGCAAGGCAAACTCAAGCATGGTGCTGCGAACCAGCAGACTCTGCCGGCCACCGAGCGTTCGCAGCAACGCGCCTTCCCTCTGCCGGTCGTGGAGCGTTGCACTGACTACCGCCGCCAACACCACAAGAGCGGCGGCGAGAATCAACGCCAGAATGGCTTCAATCGCCTGGGTTACCTGCCGGACAATAGCCTGGATTCGCTCTATCACCTGGTCAATTTCCAGTACCGATACAGTCGGGAACCGCCGGGAAAACTCATTCAATGCGTTCTTCTGGTCCCTGGGCAGGTAAAAGCTGGTAATCCATGTTGCAGGCATGTCAGTCAGGCCGCCTTCTGGCGGAAAGGCCATGTAGAAATTGGGCTTCATGCTGTCCCATTGAACCGTGCGGATACTGGTCACGGCTTCCGTTACCCTCCTGGAACCGATAGTGAAAGTCAGTTTGTCGCCCAGTGACAGGCCGAGTTTCCCGGCCAGTTCAGCTTCCACCGAAACGCCGTTTTTCTGGTTCTTGTCGAACCAGGAGCCTTCAACAATCTCGTTATCTTCCGGCAACGTCGATATCCAGGTCAGATTCAGTTCACGGTTGAGGGCGTTTATACTCTCACCATTGCTGACCGTCTCCTTTACCGGCTGGCCATTAAGCTCGGTCAGACGCCCGCGAACCATCGGGTAAAGCTTATCCAGTGGCTGACCACGCTTCCGCCAGAAGGCATCAACATCGTCTACAGCTTCCGGCGCGATATTGATCAGAAAATGGTTTGGTGCATCGCCTGGCAACTGGGCCTGCCAGTCCGCCAGCAGTGAAGTACGTACCAGGATCAGCGTGGCGGCCAGCATCAGCGTCATTGCAAACACCGCTATCTGGGACAGACTGGCCCGGCGATGCCGGTACAGGCCCGCGAGTGCCAGACGCCAGGCGTTGCCGCCGCCCCGGACCTTTCGCAGTGTCGCCACCAGCAGCCAGCCTGCCAGGCCCAGCGCGCCTAACAGCAGCACAAGGCCGCCCAGGAGTGAGACCACCAGGGCCAGTTCGCCAGCGTACATCCAGACCAACCCGAAGACCGCCACAATGGCGATAATAATATCCGGCAAGGCCTCACGCCCGGTTTCGCCAGGCTGGCTGCGCAGTACACGCATGGCCGGAACATTCCGAAGCCGGCGCACCGGCGGATAGGCAAAGGCAAACAGAGAAACCAGCGCTGTCAGCAACGCAGGCACCAGGGCGGCGGGGTCAAGCTGAAAGTCCACGGGGCGCTCCAGCACCTCGCTCAGCATACGAATCAGTAACCAGTAAAGCGGTATGGCCACCAACAGACCTCCAACGATACCGGTAACGCCCCAGAGTGCCAGACGCCCGAGATAAAGGCCGCTGATACCGGCCCCGTTCAGGCCCAGGGTTTTCAGCAGCGCCACGGCATCGCGCTGGGACAGGGCATATTGCCGACTCGCCACGGCTACCGCCACAGCGGCCAGCATAACCGCAAGGCTGCCACCCAAAAGCAGGAATTGCTCGGCACGCTCAAGGGAACGGGAGAGGGTTTCACCATCTCGTACGCCTTTCCATTCATGGCCGGGCTCCAACCGGGGCCGCAGCCATTGATAGTAAGATTCCAGCGATGCTTCATCGCCGGCAAACAGGTAGACATACTCAACCCGGCTACCCTCCTGAATGACCCCGGTGGCGGAGACATCATCCTGGTGCATCATCACCCTGGGTGCCAGAGCCGAAAGCTGGAAACCACCATCCGGCTCGCGAATGAGGAGGCCGGACACCGTCAGGTTCAGATTCCCGACTTCCAGAGACTCACCGATCTTGAGGTCCAGGAGTCTGAGCAGGCGTGGGTTAATCCAGACCTCTCCTGGCCGGGGACCCTGGTTAACCAGTTCCCTGGCGCCCGACGGATCCCGCTGGATCTCGATATCGCCCCGCAACGGGTATTCATTGCTCACGGCCTTGACCGACACCAACTGGAAATTATCGGCGCCGAACACCATGGTGGAAAACTCCACCATCCGGCCGGTTGCCAGCCCCTGATCGGAGGCTTCCTGTAGCCAGGTCTGCGGAATCGGACGACCGTTCTCCGCTTCCAGTTGCCGATCCGCCGCCAGGAACGAACTGGCTGAAGTAACCAGGGTACGTTGCAGCTGGCTGGCAAAAAGCGCAATGGTGGCCACCGTGGCAACGGCAATCATCAGGGCGGCCAGAACCACCCGCACATCCCGTTCCCGCCAGTCCCGGCGGACTGACATGAGTTTTTTTGTAGCGGCCATCAGTGCGCCACCTTTTGAGCCGCATCCGGTTCGGTAAGAACCCCGGCTTCAATGTGGAACTGCCGGTTACAGCGAGCGGCCAGATATTCGTCGTGGGTGACCATCACCAGCGTTGCGCCCTGTTCCCGGTTCAGCGCCATCAGCAGATCGGAAACTGCCTGTCCGGTGCGGTTGTCCAGGTTGCCGGTCGGCTCATCGGCGAACAGAATCAGCGGGTCGGACGCGAACGCCCGGGCAATCGCCACCCGCTGCTGCTCACCCCCGGACAACTGCCTGGGTGTATGGATCAGGCGCTCACCCAACCCGACCCGTTCAAGGAGCTCACGGGCCCGCTTTTCCGGTGCAGCCATACCCGAAAGTTCCAGCGGCAGCATGACGTTCTCGAGCGCGGTAAGCGCCGGCAAAAGCTGGAAGGACTGGAACACAAACCCGACTCTGTGTGCCCGGAGCCTTGCCCGCTCGTCCTCACTGAGTTTGCTGATCACCGCCCCGTCCAGCTCAACCGTTCCTTCACTGGGGGTATCAAGGCCCGCCAGCAAGCCCAACAGCGTCGTTTTGCCGGACCCGGAGCGCCCGACAATGGCTACGGACTCTCCACGATTGATTTCGAGACTGACCCCTTGCAAGATCGTAAGCGTATCGGTTTCAACACTGACTCGGTGAGTCAGGTTCTTCACCCGTAACATCGGGCTCTGGCTATCCGGGTTAACATTGGTCATCTGATTCATGGAATCTCCCGATTCTGGGCTCTGAAAACGGCTTACTTACTTAAAGGTGTATTGGTTGTCTATGCATACGGCATTGGTGTACGTCAGATCAATTCTTTTCCTCATGGTAACCCTGCTGCCTGTGCCGGCAATAGCCAGCCAGAACACACTGCTTATAGTCGGTGACAGCCTCAGTGCCGCCTATGGCGTACCCTCCGAAACCGCATGGGTGCAGTTACTGCGTAATCGTTTGGAGCGCAAGGGGCTGACAAGCTGGAAAGTGGTGAATGCCAGCATCAGCGGAGAAACCACCGATGGCGGTGCTCGCCGGCTGCCCGGACTCCTTGAGGCGAACGACCCGGAAGTCGTGATTATTGAATTGGGGGGCAACGATGGCCTTCGCGGCTTTCCGCCCAATGTTATCGAATCCAATCTCGCCTCCATGATTGAGAAGGTCCAGGGCTCGGGTGCCCGTGCCGTGCTGGTGGGCATTCAGATACCACCGAATTACGGGCAGCGGTATACCGAAATGTTTGCCGGGATCTACCCGAAGCTGTCAGACCGTTACGATACCCTTCTGGTTCCCTTTTTCCTGGATGGCATCTACAACCAGGACGGCCTGATGCAGGATGACGGCATTCACCCCACCGAGGAGGCCCAGACCAAGCTGCTGGAAAACGTCTGGCCGGTGCTCAAACCTGTCCTGCAATAAAGCCGGCTCGGGTCAATCCCTGGAGGAACGCCAGCCTGTTGGCCAGGCAACAGGGAACCAACAGTGAAGGGACCTGCTTTGGTACAATTTTTAGCCTTTCATATCAGGGGGTTGACCCCGGGAATCAAAGCACTTAATATGCCCGCCTCTTGAAGCTGTTCCCCGATAGCTCAGTTGGTAGAGCAACGGACTGTTAATCCGTTTGTCGCTGGTTCGAGCCCAGCTCGGGGAGCCACTTATTCCGGACTGCCGCTGTTTCTCATGAACCAGCGGCATTTTTCGTTTCCGGCCTCAGAAAATCTGTTCGCGCTGCATGAATTCGGTCAGCACACGGAACAGCGTGAACCCATCCTCGGTGCCAATAAGCTCCCGAATCGAATGCATGCCGAACTGGGGCACACCAATATCCAGTGTGGTCACACCCAGGTTTCCCGCCGTCAGTGGCCCGATGGTACTGCCACAGCCCATATCACTGCGAACCACGAAGGTCTGGTGCGGCAAACCCAGCTCATCACTGATATGACGGTATAGCGCTGCCGAGCGACTGTTGGTGGCATAGCGCTGGTTGTGATTGACCTTGATCACCGGTCCCTGGTTGAGAATCGGCCCGTGATTTTCATCATGTTTATCCATGTAATTCGGATGCATGCCGTGGGCATTATCCGCCGACACCATCATCGACCGGGCGATGGCGCGGGCCTTGCCAGCGCCGGCCCAGCGGTCCAGAACTGCCGTCAGGAACGGCCCCTGGGCACCCTCGGCCGACATACTGCCAACCTCTTCGTGGTCGTTACAGACCAGCAGCGCGGCCTCGTCTCCGGAGGCTTTCAGCAGCGATTGGAGGCCGATGTAACAACTCAGCAGATTGTCCAGACGGGCCGAGGCAATGAAATCATCGCGCAAACCCACGAACGACGCTTCACGGGCATCGTAGAAGCTCAGCTCGTAGCCCAGAATCTTACGGGTACTGAGCCCGGATTCCGCCTTGATCTGCTGAGACAGCAAATCAACAAAGCTGGTCGTGTCGCTTTCCGGAACCTGCAGCAGAACCGGTGGCAGATCAGTCTGGGCGTTGACCGTCCGGTCGCTGTTGGCTTCGCGGTCCAGATGAATGGCCAGGCTGGGAATAAACGCGATTGGCTTGCGAAAATCCACCAGGGTATCCCGTACCTTGCCGCCCTCGTCCAGCAGGGTAACCCGACCGGCCAGGGACAGGTCCCGATCAAACCAGGGGTTAAGCAGAGCACCGCCGTAGACCTCGACACCCAGCTGGAAAAAGCCCTTGCGGCGAAGCTCCGGGTTTGGCTTGACCTTCAGGCAGGGACTGTCGGTATGGGCTCCCAACATCCGGATTCCCGAGGTGGTGACATCCTTGCTGCCGGTGCGGAAGGCCACAATCGAGGAGCCGTTACGGATAACGAAATAGCCCTGTTTACTGGCCAGTGACCAATCTTCCCGTTCGTCCAGTTCCTGAAACCCGGCCGCAGTCAGCCGCTGTTTCATGGTGGCGACCGCATGCCAGGGGGTTGGGGAGGAATCGAGAAAATTCAGCAAACCATGATTAAACTGCGCGTGTTCCATGATGCTCCTGATTAACTGATAATACCGCTAACAGTATGGCATGAAGCCAATAACCGTCATACCGCCAACAAAGGTTCGTCGGATTAGGCGGAGCCGTAATCCGACATATAGACTAATTAGCACCAAACGAACCCCGGAGTTTACCTTGCCCCTACCACGCTTTCTCGACATCGAATACTGCCAGACCGACGACGCACTGTTTCCGACCGCCATGGCCTGGTCGCTGGAAGATGGCCGGATGAAAACCGTGGTGATCGCCCCTTCCGATGACTGGCTCCCGGAAGACGGCGATCTGGGCGATGTCGACCTTCTTTACCTCGAAGAACAGGGCGTGCCCCTGATCGAACTGGCCCGGGAACTGCACCAGGACCTGCCGGACCAGACCGTCTTCGTGGACGGCCTGGATCCGGACGAGATTCTGGTGGATCTGATCTTCACCGCCCTGGCCCAGGAAGCCCCCTTTGAAATTGCGCCAATCAGCGAGCTCATTACCAGCCTGGACAGCGAAACCCTGGAAGACCGCCGCCGCCAGCTCCTGTTTGAGGAAAGCCTGGAACCCCAGCTGCCTGAAAACGGCGTCTACGCCCTGCTCCTGATGGCCCGGGAAGAAGGCCTGTTTGAGGAGGACTGAGCGACGGGCGGCTGGCAGCTTCCCACCCATTCAGGCCCTGTGGCGAATGTGCCAGCACCGGTGAATCCGGGCGTTGCGCTGAAAATCCTTGTCCAGGGTATCCCGGGTAACCTCGACAACCTCAAATTCACTCTCCAGCCCCTCATCCAGCTTGAACCGCCGGAAATTGCTGGAAAAAATCAGCAACCCGTCGGAACTCAAGCGCGCCATGGCCTGCCTGACCAGCGTCGGATGATCCTTCTGGATATCCAGCACACCGGCCATGCGGGCGGAATTCGAGAAGGTTGGCGGGTCCATGAAGATCAAGTCAAACCGCTGGTCCGCCGTTTTCCGGTCTGTCAGCCAGGCCAGGCAGTCCGCCTGCTCTACCCGATGCTTCTTCGGATCGGCTCCGTTCAGGGCCAGATTCTCCTCCGCCCAGCCGACGTAGGTCTTTGACATATCCAGGCTCAGAGAGCGGCTGGCACCGCCAACCACGGCATGAACGCTGGCCGTGCCGGTATAGCAGAACAGGTTCAGGAACCGCTGGTTCTCCGAATGCTGCTGGATCCAGTGGCGGACCGGTCGGTGATCCAGAAACAGACCGGTATCCAGGTAATCCTTCAGGTTTACCTTCAACACACAGCCATATTCGTGAACCTTGAAAAACTCACCGCTGGCCGCCTGTTTCTCATACTGGCTTGTGCCTGTCTGGCGCTGGCGCTGCTTGCAGACCATGTCTTCCCGCTCGATTCCCAGTGCCTCGGGAATAACCGCAAGGGCCTCGGCCAGGCGTTCACGGGCGGAGCGCTCGTCCACCGATTTCGGGGCCGCGTATTCCTGAACATGCACCCGCCCTTCGTATATGTCGATCGCAAGGGCGAATTCCGGCATATCCGCATCGTAAAGCCGGTAGCAACCAATGCCCTGCTTTCTTGCCCACTGGCCAATGCTTTTCATATTTTTCTTGAGGCGGTTGCGGAGCATGGTCGCCCGCTCCTCGTTGGCAATACGAGGGGTAACCTCACCTGGGATGTCGGGTGCCCGTGGCGTCATGGCGCTGACGTCATTGATCTCGAACAGCAGCAATTGCGCGGGCAGCTTGCCGTTGAACAGGCGATACTGCTTGTAGCTGCGCAAACCGATGGATTTGCCGAATTCCGGTGCCCCGGTAAACACGCCAAGGCGCCAGCCCGGTACCCTGCACTTCACCGCCTCACCCAGGGCCTGGTACAGGGCGCCCAGCTCCCTGCGCTCACTCAACCGCTCACCGTAGGGCGGGTTGGTGAGAACCAGCCCCCGGTCGGACCAGTCGCCCTCCCGTTCCAGGGCGTCGACTGCGCGCGCCTCAACATGGACAACAGTCTCCAGCCCCGCCCTCTGAATGTTTTTCCAGGCCGTCGCGATAACCCGGCTATCCTGGTCAAAGCCCGCCAGTTTCGGGATTCGCCCCTGCTTACCCTCATGGGCCCGGCGCTCCGCTTCCTGGCGCAGCGACAACCAGAGCTCCGGTTGATGGCCTGGCCATTTCTCGAAGCCGAACCCTTCCCGTTTGCGGCCGGGCGCCATGTCCAGCGCCATCATGGCGGCTTCAATGACAAGCGTGCCGGAACCACACATGGGGTCCACGAAGTCGCCGCCGGCTGCGGCAATTTCCGGCCAGCCCGCGCGCATCAGCAATGCCGCAGCCAGGTTTTCCTTCAGTGGTGCTATGCCTTTATCCGTGCGGTAGCCACGCATGTGCAGGCTGTGGCCGCTCAGGTCGATTCCCAATGATAGACGCCCCCGATTGAGACGGGCCGAGACAATCACATCGGGGCTCTTGGCGTCCACCGAAGGCCGTGGCCCGCCGTTGGCCTGGAACCGGTCCACAATGCCGTCCTTTACCCGTTGCGCGCCGTATTGAGTATTCCGGATTGCCTCGTTCTGCCCCAGAAAAGTCACCCGGAAGCTGCCGTGCACCGGAATCTGCTGCTGCCAGTCCATATGCACCACACCATCATAGAGTTGATCGCCACTGGTGGCGTCTACTTCGTCAATATGAAGGATCACCCGGTTGGCCAGGCGTGACCACAGGCAAGCGCGATAACCACCGTCCAGAGAACCTTCCACCCACACCCCGGCCGGCGCGTTGCGAACGGTAGCCAGCCCGAATGTGCTGAGCTCGTCCGCCAGGAGGTATTCAACCCCCTTTGGGCAGGTTACGAAAAAGACAGATTTGGACAAGGTCAACTCCTGGTTCAATGGCGGCTTTGAGTAAGTTTCCGGAATATCAGCCGTTCCGGAAGTAACGGCAATTCTTTAGTTCACATAACTATAAAAAAATCGTCACATAGATGAAATAATTAGTGTACATCCGCGCAATGTTCGGCTTACCTTGTAAGTGACGCGTCGTTCCGGAAGGTAAGAAACCTTCTGTTAACAGGATCCTGACTGCTCTGGCTTGAGCTGACAATAGTGGGTTATCCCGGAGTGGATAACGCTCGTCACTGCCACTGCAGATGTGTACACGCTTGTTCTGTTAATCCATCAGTGAGGAACGGCATGAAAAGACAGAAAAGAGACATGTACGCTCGTGCATTCAAGCGGGGTTATCTCGCTGGCGTGTCCGGTAAATCCAAAGACAGCTGCCCGATCGAACAGTCGGAAGTTCGCCAGGAATGGCTCAGCGGGTGGCGAGAAGGCCGCACGGATCAATGGGAGGGCATGACCGGCGTATCCGGCATCCACAAACTGGCCAACGTGACGACGGCGTAACACCTGAACCCCAATTCTTAATCTGATCTTTTTCTACACAATTTGACGCAGTAATCAGAGCAACCAAAACGGGGCCTCCCGCCCCGTATCATGCGATGAAGCGCCACGGGGTTCATTCCCCGCAAGGGCCCGCCAAGCGGGCCCACCTTCGTTCAGGGGCACGGCAAATCACTTAATCCGCCGGATTGCCTCAACCACTTCTTTTATCAGCTCAGGGCCGCGGTAAATAAATCCCGTGTAGATCTGGACAAGCCTGGCACCGGCTCGGACTTTCTCCGCCGCACTTTCACCATCGGTAATACCACCGACACCAATAATCGGAAGCGAATCACCCAGCTCGGCGTAGAGCCCTTTGATGACCCTGAGCGATGCCTCCCGAACCGGTGCCCCGCTGAGCCCGCCGGCTTCATCTGCGTGACGATGCCCCGCAACGGCATCGCGGTTAACCGTCGTGTTAGTGGCGATCACCCCATCCAGCCCCGCTTCCCTCAAGGCCGTTGCAACGAACCGGATACCCGCGTCGTCCATGTCCGGGGCAATCTTCACGGCCACGGGCACGTACCGGCCGTGCCGCTTCTCACCCTGGAGCTGTTCGTCCTTGATGGCTTCCAACAAACTCTTCAGGGAATCGCCAAACTGCAGATCCCGCAGCCCCGGGGTGTTGGGAGAGGACACATTCACCGTAATGTAGTCAGCCCGGGTGTAAACTGCCGATATCCCCTTCCGGTAATCCGACTCGGACTGGTCGTTGGGTGTATCCTTGTTCTTACCGACATTGATTCCCAGCACACCCCTGTAGCGACGGTTATCCACACGCGCCAGCAGGTGGTCCAGCCCCTTGTTGTTAAAACCCATCCGGTTGATGATGGCCTGGTGTTCCGGCAGCCGGAACATTCGGGGCTTGGGGTTGCCGGGCTGAGCGAGCGGCGTGACCGTACCCACTTCAATGAATCCGAAGCCCAGGGCGCCAAGCGCATCGAGGTGATCGGCGTTCTTATCAAGACCCGCCGCAAGCCCGACGGGGTTCGGGAAATCCAGCCCCATAACATTCACTGGCAATGAATCCATCTTTGGCGAAAAGGTGCTCAAAACACCCAGTCGGTGCGCAAGATCCAGACCGTTCAATGCAATATTGTGAGCCTGCTCCGCCGGAAGACGGAAAAGCAGGTTGCGGATAGCGCCGTACATCTGAAGAAACTCCCCTGATCCAAGTGGGCGGGAGTATACCGGAAGTTTTCCACAGCATCCCGGGATCGAACCAATCCACCGGTAAATGACTGTATCATGGCAGTCTCGTGACCTTTTCCACGGAATCTGTGGATAACCCTGTTGACAATCCCGGGGCAACAATGGCCATCCCTTGGTAAATGCGCCAGCCTACAGATTGTTTATTTTTTAATCATTTATTTTTTTATTGTTTTTTAATAAGTTATGTTTTATTTCTTGCATCTCGAAAAATACCAAACAAAATGCTACTGGGTCACCGTTTCGCAAGGCTGTGAATAAATCACCTGGAATCCCACCTCTGGGTCCAGCCCTGCCAAAACCCGCAAAAATAACGCTATAATGGCACCTGTTTTCTGACCAGGAGTGCTCCAGTGCAAGAGTCGATTTCCCGCGCTCAACAGAACCGGGACAATCTCGCGGGCGAAATGAAAGCGGCTGCGCGGGTTACCGTTATCGGAATGATTCTCGATGCGATACTCGGTGTCATTAAAGTCATTGGCGGTACTCTTTTCCATTCCCAGGCGCTCCTGGTGGATGGCATTCACTCCTTTACCGACGTTGCCTCGGATGTGGTTGTTCTTGGGGTGATGAAGGTATCCCGCCAGGAACCGGATGACTCCCACCCCTACGGGCATCAACGAATCGAAACCTTCGGCACCCTGGTTCTCGGCAGCATCCTGATAGCCGTTGGCGCGGCCCTGGCCTGGGAGAACACTCTCCGCCTGATCGAAGGTAACCTGGACACCGTACCCGGCTGGCCGGTGCTGGTGGCAGCAGCGGTATCCGTGGCCAGCAAGGAATGGATTTTCCGGTATACCCGCCATGTCGGGCTAAAAATTCGCTCGGACCTGATTATCGCCAATGCCTGGCACAGCAGAACCGATGCGTTTTCCTCCGTCGTCGTTCTGGTTTCCACCGCCGGCGCCATGTTGGGCATGGTTTGGCTTGATGTGTTTGCCGCAGTGGTGATTGCCGGCATCATTATCCATATTGGCTGGAAATTCACCAGGGACAGCGTTGCAGAGCTTATCGATACCGGTCTTTCCCAGGACGACATGAAAATGCTCACCAGCATCGCCCGGGGCATAGACGGTGTGCGTAATGTTCACGAAGTGCGCAGCCGTCGCATGGGGCACGACATCCTGCTGGATATTCACTTGATGGTCCGGCCTGAAATCAGCGTTTCAGAAGGGCACCAGATTGGCATGCAGGTGGTTTCAAGCATGCGGGATGCCCTGGATAATATCCGGGACATCAATTTCCATATCGACGCCGAAAACGACGAAGATCAACTCCTGACCTCTGAGCGGCTACCCTCCCGTGAAGACATCCGGACCATCCTGACCCGGCACCTGGGTGAGTTGCCCCAACACAGCCACCTTCGGCTTCACTATCTGCAAAACAAAGTGCATCTGGAACTGTTCCTCGACGAACCCGAGGGAGAGCCCGTTTTCTCGTCTTCGAATATCAAGGAACAGCTCCAGGATTACCCGTGGTTTGGCAGTGTTCGGGTCTGGGTGGCGGGCCCCTGAGACAAGCGGGCCGCACGTTCTTACCGACGCCGGTTCTCTTCCATCCTTGAAAGAAACTCCTGCATGATCAGGGTGTAGAATTCACCACCGAGAAACCGGTCTTCCACACCGGCATCAATGCTCGGGTTGTCGTTGACTTCGATCACTGCAACCCGATTGCCGGACTGTTTGATATCCACACCGTAAAGCCCGTTGCCAATCAGCTTGGTGGCATTCAGGGCGGCCTGAATGACGTTTCTTGGCACTTCGTAGGTGGGCATGGTCTCAAAGCCACCGCTTTGGTAATCGTAGGGCCCAAACGCTAACACGGAGGCTGAAGAGAGCCGGGCCGGTGACCCTTTGCAAAACCGTGGAGCGCCAGGGATGGCGCGACCGAGCCCTACAGGGACGTATTCACGGGCGTGTTTTGC
>JAXHUV010000050.1:7500-12725 GCA_034189445.1 Pseudomonadota bacterium | reverse complement strand
AGATAGCTGACCAGAAGATCAGCGAGCAGCACGATCATGTAACTGCGGTGTCCGCCAGCCAACAAGACTGCAGCTGTTGTTGGGCTACGGCAGGCTGCGGCACCGGCCGGAGCCATGCCGTCGTTTTGGCCGCGGCCTCTAGCCGCAGGGTCCGGGGCTGGACGAGCCCGTCGCGAACGACATGCAGCTCCACGTGATCCCCCGGGGCTGCGTCGCGCTGGAAGCGCTCGAGGCCGGCCACCGTCGGCCGACGCCCCTGCCAAGCGACGATTTCGTCTCCCGGAATCACACCCGCCTGCGCCAACGGTCCCTCGTCGGCGACGAATGCCACCCGTACACCCGCGCCGGCGGCTTCTATCCGGCCGCCGAGATCCACTGCGAAGGGCGTTGTGTCGGCACGGCCGCCCGCGTCACCATACCCGTGCGCCGGCCGCCAATGCAGCTCAATGCCATGGGAACGCAGCAACTCTGCCAGCGGTGGATCCTCCACGCCATAGACGTAATCACTAAAGAACTGCTCCAACGATTCATCTGCCACATCGGCGGCCACGCGCTCGAAATCACCCTCGGCCAAGGGCAGTCCGGTACGCCCGTGCTTCACCCACAGCGCGCGCATCACATCGTCCAGTGAGGTCGCACCGCCGCTTCGCTCTCGCAGCAGCAAGTCGAGGGAGAGCGCCACCAGCGCGCCCTTCGCGTAGTAGCTGACGATCGCATTGGGTGCGTTCGCATCCTGCTTATAGAACCGCGTCCAAGCGTCATAGCTCGACTCGGCCAGGGTCTGCTGTCGACGTCCGTTCCCGCGGAAGACACGCGTGATGGTCTCGGCCAGCCCCTGCAGATAATGGTCGAAGTGGATCACCCCACTGCGAACCAAGGCAAGGTCATCGTAATAGGCGGTGACACCCTCGAAGACCCAGAGATGCGTGAAGTGCATCTCGGCGGCGAGCGCATCGACGCCGAGGCCGGCCGGGGCGATCGCTTTTACGTTCCACGCGTGGAAGTACTCATGACTGAACAACCCAAGCAACTGCCGGTATGCCGCGCTCGCTCCCTTGTCGCTCGGGCGCGGCATCGCCTCGCGGGTCGCCAGCAGCGCACTGGAAGCACGATGCTCCAGTCCGCCGTAGCCTTCGGCCGCCAGCCGTAGCATGAACGCGTAGGATTGAAAGGGCGCATCGTTATGGAATAGCCCGAGGTGGGTGCGGCAGACCCGCCCTACATCCGCAGCAAGACGCTTCCCGTCCCCCTCTACCGGTCGGTGCAAGACGATTCGATGCGGGCGGTCCCCACACCGGAACCCCAGCCGATCCAATTCGCCCCAGACCAGCGGGTGATCGATCAAGGAGAGATAGTCGGGCTCTCTATAGGTGCCGAAGCCCCAGTCGTTGACCTTAAGAGACGACATGCTGGTTTCGACGCACCAGCCAAAATTATCGACTGGCGCCAGCTCCAACTCGTGCGGTGATGACTCCCAGCCTTCGACCCACGGCAGGATCGCCGCGCCCTCGGCGAACGCCCGACGGTCGTCGACGTAGGCGCCACGTACGGAGGGATCCGCACAATGGATCTGGAATATGGCATCTATGGGGACATCGTCGGCTGCCCCCTCGATCAACCATGTTTGCTTGTCGACCTTGGAGAGCTGGGCGAGGCCATTCCCGACCACGCCCTGGGCGCGGGTCACGTTCCTCGCGAAGTCTCTCACGAGGTAGCTGCCGGGCGTCCACGCGGGGAAACGGATCCTATGGGACGCCCTGCCGACCGGAAGGCGTAGGCGCACCTCCAGTGCTCTCGCCCGAGGCAAGAGCTGCAAGCGGATGGAGATAACGGGAGAAGCCATGCCGGGCGGTCTCAGTAGGGATAGACCCGATACGATCCAGCCCCCGATCGCACCACGCGGACCCGCTGACCAGGCACCAAGGCAACGTCATCATCCTGCACCACCGCCAGCGTCCTACCGTCGGCCAGATCCACCGTCACCTCCACGCCGGACTCTCGGGTAAGCCCCTCCTCCGCCGCCGCGCCGGCCACACCACCGGCAATGGCGCCGACCGCGGTCCCGAGCCTGCGACCCGACCCCTTGCCGATCGTAGAGCCGGCGATACCGCCGACCACGGCGCCGCTGCCGGCGCCGATTTTAGATTGTGTACCCTCGATCAGGACATTTCGCACGTGCACGACCTCGCCATAGAAGACGTCGGCCGGACGTTGTGCCTCACCCCGCCGATAGACCTCTGCCGACTGCTGCGAAGTGCAGCCCGCGAAAAGCGCCATCAGTAAGGTCATCAACAGAATCTTGTTCATCATCACCTGCCCGATATGCGAGTCCGCCTTCTGACAAAAAAAAGCCCCCAAATCACAATGACTCGGGGGCTTTTTACATATAGAACCTGGCGGTGACCTACTCTCACATGGGGAGGCCCCACACTACCATCGGCGCTGAACAGTTTCACTTCCGAGTTCGAGATGGGATCGGGTGGTTCCTGAACGCTATAGCCGCCAGGCAAACTGGTTGCGACGCAAACGTCGCCGGATTGATGTGGAGCGCGGTATGTCGACCGCTTGGGTGTTATATGGTCAAGCCGCACGAGTCATTAGTACTGGTTAGCTTCATACATTACTGCACTTCCACACCCAGCCTATCAACGTAGTGGTCTACTACGGCTCTTAAGGGACCTAAATGGTCCGGGAAACCTAATCTTAGGGTGAGCTTCCCGCTTAGATGCTTTCAGCGGTTATCTCGTCCGTACATAGCTACCCGGCAATGCCACTGGCGTGACAACCGGAACACCAGAGGTACGTCCACTCCGGTCCTCTCGTACTAGGAGCAGCTCCCTTCAAGTTTCCAGCGCCCACGGCAGATAGGGACCGAACTGTCTCACGACGTTCTAAACCCAGCTCGCGTACCACTTTAAATGGCGAACAGCCATACCCTTGGGACCTGCTACAGCCCCAGGATGTGATGAGCCGACATCGAGGTGCCAAACTCCCCCGTCGATGTGAACTCTTGGGAGGAATCAGCCTGTTATCCCCGGAGTACCTTTTATCCGTTGAGCGATGGCCCTTCCATACAGAACCACCGGATCACTAAGACCTACTTTCGTACCTGCTCGACCCGTCGGTCTCGCAGTTAAGCACCCTTATGCCTTTGCACTCATTGCGCGATTTCCGACCGCGCTGAGGGTACCTTCGTGCTCCTCCGTTACTCTTTGGGAGGAGACCGCCCCAGTCAAACTACCCACCATACACTGTCCCCGACCCGGATAACGGGCCTGGGTTAGAACTTCAAATAGGCCAGGGTGGTATTTCAAGGATGGCTCCATCGAAACTGGCGTCCCGATTTCGCAGCCTCCCACCTATCCTACACAAGCATATTCAAAATTCAGTGTAAAGCTGTAGTAAAGGTTCACGGGGTCTTTCCGTCTAGCCGCGGGTACACTGCATCTTCACAGCGATTTCAATTTCACTGAGTCTCGGGTGGAGACAGTGTGGCCATCGTTACGCCATTCGTGCAGGTCGGAACTTACCCGACAAGGAATTTCGCTACCTTAGGACCGTTATAGTTACGGCCGCCGTTTACCGGGGCTTCGATCAAGAGCTTCGCCCGAGGGCTAACCCCATCACTTAACCTTCCGGCACCGGGCAGGCGTCACACCCTATACATCCTCTTACGAGTTAGCAGAGTGCTGTGTTTTTAATAAACAGTCGCAGCCACCTGGTCACTGCGACCCCCTTCCGCTCGGAACGCGAGGTTCGTCACGTAATGGGGGCGCACCTTCTCCCGAAGTTACGGTGCTATTTTGCCTAGTTCCTTCACCCGAGTTTTCTCAAGCGCCTTAGGATTCTCTCCTCACCCACCTGTGTCGGTTTACGGTACGGACACATGCCGCCTGAAGCTTAGAGGCTTTTCCTGGAAGCTTGGCATCAACCACTTCGCCCCCTTGGGGGCTCGTTATCACATCTCAGGATTGCGCATCCGGATTTGCCTGGACACGCTCCCTACTTGCTTTAACCGGGACATCCAACACCCGGCTGGTTTAGCCTTCTCCGTCACCCCATCGCAGCGACACGTGGTACAGGAATATTAACCTGTTTGCCATCGACTACGCCTTTCGGCCTCGCCTTAGGATCCGACTCACCCTGCGCCGATTAACGTTGCGCAGGAACCCTTGGGTTTTCGGCGTGCGGGCTTTTCACCCGCATTATCGTTACTCATGTCAGCATTCGCACTTCCGATACCTCCAGCATGTCTCACGACACACCTTCGCAGGCTTACGGAACGCTCCTCTACCGCGCCAATGGCGCTCGCAGCTTCGGTACACGGCTTAGCCCCGTTGAATCTTCCGCGCAGGCCGACTCGACCAGTGAGCTATTACGCTTTCTTTAAAGGGTGGCTGCTTCTAAGCCAACCTCCTGGCTGTCTGTGCCTTCCCACATCGTTTACCACTTAGCCGTGATTTTGGGACCTTAGCTGGCGATCTGGGTTGTTTCCCTTTCCACGACGGATGTTAGCACCCGCCGTGTGTCTCCCGTGCTGCACTTCCCGGTATTCGGAGTTTGCATCGGTTTGGTAAGGCGAGATGCCCCCCTAGCCGAAACAGTGCTCTACCCCCGAGAGTGATACACGAGGCGCTACCTAAATAGCTTTCGAGGAGAACCAGCTATCTCCGGGCTTGATTAGCCTTTCACTCCGACCCACAGCTCATCCGAATCTTTTTCAACAGATCCCGGTTCGGGCCTCCAGCGCCTGTTACGGCACCTTCACCCTGGCCATGGGTAGATCGCCCGGTTTCGGGTCTACTCCCAGCGACTGAACGCCCATTTAAGACTCGGTTTCCCTACGCCTACCCGATTGGTTAAGCTTGCCACTGAGAAGTAAGTCGCTGACCCATTATACAAAAGGTACGCAGTCACCCCCGAAGGGGCTCCCACTGCTTGTATGCGCACGGTTTCAGGTTCTATTTCACTCCCCTAACAGGGGTTCTTTTCACCTTTCCCTCACGGTACTGGTTCGCTATCGGTCGATAGAGAGTATTTAGCCTTGGAGGATGGTCCCCCCATGTTCAGACAGGGTTTCACGTGCCCCGCCCTACTCGATTTCACAGAAGTTGGCCTTTCACATACAGGGCTATCACCTACTATGGCCGCTCTTTCCAGGGCGTTCTGCTAGACCAAAAACTGCTTAAGGGCTAATCCCCGTTCGCTCGCCGCTACTGAGGGAA
>JAXHUV010000050.1:0-2500 GCA_034189445.1 Pseudomonadota bacterium | reverse complement strand
GCAGTCAGTACTCAACGCTCTACGCGCACCTGAGTCGCTTCGCGTCCGGCCTGAAACTCGGCCAGCGGGTCAAACAGGGCGAACTCATTGGCGCGGTGGGCTCCACCGGCCTGGCGACCGGCCCGCACCTGCACTACGAATTCCGCGTCAATGGCGAGCATCGGGACCCGCTCAAGATCACCTTCTCGATCGCCGAGCGCCTGCGCGGCAAGGAGAAGACCCGCTTCGATCGTCAGGCGGCACCGCTGATCGCGCAACTCGACGCGCCGAATGGCGTGCAGGTCGCCGCCCGCCAGCCCTGATCCACCATGGATAAGGCGCTGTACCTCGGCCTGATCTCCGGGACGAGTGCGGACGCCATCGATCTCGCCCTGTTGGACTGCGGCGGCGATCGGCCTGTTCTGGTCGCGAGCGGCGAACAGCCGCTATCGACGGCCTTGCAGTCCGCCATCCAGCAGGTGGTCGAATCGAGCGACGGTGGCTCGGTCGACCAGATGCTGGCGCTGGATGACGCCATTGCCGAGGCCTTCGCCGCCGCGGCACGCGTCTTCCTGATCGCACAACGCGTCTCTCCGGCACAGCTCGCCGCCTGCGGCAGCCACGGTCAGACCCTACGCCACCAGCTCGGCGGTACGCGCAACCGCACCTTGCAAGCCGGCAATCCGGCGCTGCTGGCCACGGAATTGGGTGTGCCGGTGGTGGCCGACTTCCGCCGCAGCGACATCGCCGTCGGCGGCGAGGGCGCGCCGCTGGTCCCGCTGTTTCACGCCTGCCTGTTCGCCAGCGACGCCCAGGCGCGCGCCGTGCTCAATCTCGGCGGCATCGCCAACCTGACGCTGTTGCCGCCGTCGGGAACGATCACCGGCTTCGATACCGGACCCGCCAACGCGCTGCTTGATCTGTGGGCGCAGCATCACCTGCAGCGGCCCTGCGATCACGACGGCGCCTGGGCCCGCAGCGGCTCGCTGGATACCGCCCTGCTCGAACGCCTGCTGGACGAGCCCTACTTCACCATCGCGCCGCCCAAGAGTACGGGCCGGACGCAGTTCGGCTGGCAGTGGCTGCGCACGCGGCTCGGCAGCAGCACCCTGCCGCCGGCCGACGTCCAACGCACGCTGACCGAACTGACCGCGGTGTCCGTGGCACGGGCACTGCAGCGGCAACAGCCCGCAACCGAGCTGCTGCTGGTGTGCGGTGGCGGCAGTCGCAATCGTTTCCTGCTCGAGCGGCTGGCGGCGCAACTGCCGGACCAGCAGCTCGCCTCGACTGCCGCCTACGGGATGGATCCGGACATGGTCGAGGCCGCCGCCTTCGCCTGGCTGGCCCACCGCCGCCTGCGGGGCGAGCCCGGCAACGCGCCGGGCGCCACTGGGGCCCGCCGGTCCGCACCGCTCGGCGCGATCTACCTACCTAGCTGTTAGCACACCCGGCGCAGGCGAGGGGTTCAGACGGAGAACGAAGAGCCGCAGCCGCAGGTGGTCGTGGCGTTGGGATTACGGATGACGAAGTGGGCGCCCTGCAGGCCGTCGCTGTAGTCGATCTCAGCGCCCTGCAGATACTGGATGCTGGTGGGATCGATCAGCAGCGTCACCCCGCCGTTCTCGACCGCTGCGTCACCGTCGAGGATGCTCTCATCGAAGGTGAAGCCGTACTGGAAACCGGAACAGCCACCGCCGGATACGAACACGCGCAGCTTCATGTCCTTGTTCGGCTCTTCCTCGAGCAGTTGACGCACCTTGCCGGCGGCCGCATCCGTGAAGGTGACCGGCGTATTGTCGCTGGACTGCATGGCGTGATGCTCCCTCATGAATCGGATGCCCCATTGTAGCCGACGGGAGGCTCGGCCGAGATCACCTGCCCCATATGCGCCAGACGCTCCCAGTCGAACGCCCGGCTGACCCGCCCACCGCCGGGCGACTTCAGCACCACCTCGACCCGTTCCGGTCGAAAGTTCGGCGGCAGCGTGAACGCCCCCTGGAGCTGCTGGTAATCGCGCAGGCGATAGGTCTGTGCCCGCTCCAGCAACCGCTCGCTGCGCAGCTCCGACTGGCCTTCGTTCCACCCATAGGCGGTCAGCGTCATCTCGCCGCTGGCCGCCTCCGCGTCCAGGCTGCTGCGCATCAGGCTCACCTCGAACTGCCAGCCCTGCGCCGCCGCGGCCGGCTGCAGCGTCATGTCGAGGATGCGGATTCCTGGCGCCGGCCCGGCATCGACGACCTCCCGGTAGAGCGTCAACTCCCGATCCAGCACCAGCAGCTGTTCCTGCAGTTCGGCATAGTCCTGCTGCAGCGCCTGGAAGGCGGCCTGATCCACCGCATAGGCGGTCTGCAGCCGGGCGAGCGCCTCGCGCAGGGCGGGTGCCGATCGCAGGGCCTGCGCATCACCGGCGCTCGCCTCCACGCTGGCACGCCCGAGCAGAAAGGCGCCCGCACCCACCCCCGGTACCACGAGCAGCAGCAGCAGCAGTCCGCGCCAGAGGCCGCCCATGGCCGCTACGGCA
>JAXHUV010000005.1:23138-25570 GCA_034189445.1 Pseudomonadota bacterium | reverse complement strand
TTTCGTGTATGTGGTGTGGGGCATTCAGATTCTTTGGGGGCTTTAATCGATGGCTAACATCAAGACCATGTCTTTTGACGCTATTGTTATCGGTGGTGGCGGTGCCGGTATGCGAGCCGCCTTGCAGTTGACTGAATCCGGTGTCAATACCGCGTGTATCACGAAAGTATTTCCGACCCGGTCTCACACCGTGTCTGCCCAGGGCGGCATTACCTGTGCGATCGCCAGCGCCGATCCGGATGACGACTGGCGCTGGCACATGTACGACACGGTAAAAGGTTCGGACTACATTGCCGATCAGGACGCCGTTGAGTACATGTGTTCCGTAGGTCCCCAGGCGGTGTTTGAACTTGAGCACATGGGGCTGCCTTTTTCCCGCACCGAGCAGGGTCGTATCTACCAGCGTCCTTTCGGTGGCCAGTCCAAGGGTCCGGATAACCCGACCCAGGCCGCACGCACCTGTGCCGCTGCCGACCGTACCGGCCACGCGCTGCTTCACACGCTTTACCAGGCCAATATCAAGGGTGGTACTACCTTTCTGAACGAGTGGTACGCGGTAGACCTCGTCAAAAACAGCAAGGACGAGGTTGTTGGCGTGGTTGCCATTGAGGTAGAGACTGGCGAAGTTGCCTACATCAAGTCCAAGGCAACCGTTTTGGCTACCGGTGGTGCAGGCCGTATTTATGCCTCCACAACCAACGCCCTTATCAATACTGGCGACGGCATCGGCATGGCCCTGCGCGCCGGGTTCCCGATGCAGGATATGGAAATGTGGCAGTTCCACCCGACCGGTATTTACGGTGCCGGCACACTGGTAACCGAAGGTTGCCGGGGTGAGGGTGGCTACCTGATCAACGCCGAAGGCGAGCGTTTCATGGAGCGCTATGCTCCGAACGCGAAGGACCTGGCGGGTCGGGACGTTGTTGCCCGTTCCATGGTGATCGAGATCCTGGAAGGCCGTGGTTGTGGCCCGGACAAGGATCACGTTTTGCTGAAGCTTGACCATCTGGGTGAGGAAACCCTGAATCTGCGCCTGCCGGGCATCTGTGAACTGTCCCGTACCTTTGCACACGTCGATCCGGTCAAAGAACCGATCCCGGTGGTGCCTACCTGTCACTACATGATGGGTGGTATTCCGACCAACGTTGGCGGGCAGGCTCTGACCCAGGACGAGAATGGCAAAGACAAGCCGATTCCCGGGCTGTTTGCCTGTGGTGAGGCCGCCTGTGTGTCTGTGCATGGTGCCAACCGTCTGGGCGGGAACTCCCTGCTGGACCTGGTTGTCTTCGGCCGCGCGGCTGGTCTGCACATTGAGGAGCAGCTTCGTGGCGGCTTCGAAGTAGACGGCGCCAGTGAGGATGACATCAAGCGTGCCATGGCGCGGCTCGACCGCCTGAACAATGCGTCCGAGGGTGAAAGTGTCGCAGAGGTTCGCAAGGATCTCCAGAGCTGCATGCAGCTGTACTTTGGTGTGTTCCGTGATGGCAAGAGCATGGAAGAAGGCCTTAAAAAACTGGAAACTATTGGTGAGCGTGTTGGTAACACCAGGTTGGCCGATACCAGTAACGCCTTCAACACCGCTCGCATAGAAGCGCTTGAACTGGACAACCTTTATGAGGTTGCTCTGTCTACCGCCATTTCCGCCTTTGAACGCAAGGAAAGCCGTGGCGCGCACGCCAGGAATGATTTTACCGAGCGTGACGATGAGAACTGGCTCAAACACTCCATGTACTTTCCGTTGGAAAAGCGCGTGGGCAAGCGTGATGTGAACTTTGCACCGAAAACGGTGGACAAGTTCGAGCCAAAGGTCCGGACTTACTAAGGGGGACTCAGAACATGTTAGTAAGCCTTTATCGTTATAACCCGGAGACCGACAGCGCGCCTTACATGCAGGACGTGGATGTCGAGCTTCCGGAAGGCAAGGATCTCATGGTTCTTGATGTGCTGAACCTGATCAAGGATCGGGATCCGTCAATGGCCTATCGCCGATCCTGTCGCGAGGGTGTTTGTGGCTCTGATGGCATGAACATGAACGGCAAGAATGGCCTGGCCTGCATTACGCCTGCCTCCCAAGTGGTGAAAAACGACAAGCTCGTGCTGCGTCCGCTGCCGGGCCTGCCGGTTATTCGTGACCTGGTCGTTGATATGAGTCTTTTCTACAAGCAGTACGAAAAGATTGTGCCTTACCTGATCAACGACAAGCCTGCGCCGGCGATCGAGCGGCTGCAGTCTCCGGAAGACCGGGAGAAGCTGGATGGTCTGTACGAGTGTATTCTCTGTGCCTGCTGTTCCACTGCCTGCCCGTCCTTCTGGTGGAACCCGGACAAATTTATTGGTCCAGCCGGTCTGCTACAGGCCTACCGCTTCCTGGCGGACAGCCGGGATACCGCCCAGGCAGAACGCCTTGCCAATCTGGACGACCCGTTCAGTGT
>JAXHUV010000005.1:0-23038 GCA_034189445.1 Pseudomonadota bacterium | reverse complement strand
GCAGCAGAATTTGCGACAGACGCTATACTGTTGTGATCAGTTAGTGCCCGGAAGGCCCCGCATCATTGCGGGGCCTTCAACCAAAGGCTTATAGTTAAAAGTCTTACCCGGGTGCACACTACGGATGCCATGGCGGGAACTTACAAAGTTTTCTCGTTGTTTTGCTGAGTATAAAACCACCGGGGAATGGATACCATCCATGTCGGGTGTGGTGGCCAAAGTCGATCCCGTAAAAACCCGTATTGACTGAGCAATACCCCTGGCCGACCATATCGGGCTCCTCGCACCAGCCGAAGGTGAGCTATTCAAGATGCACGAAAGCATAATGGAGCAGTTATGGCAGACTTCCCACCTCCAGGGTGGAAATCTTGCCTATGTTGAACAGCTTTTTGAAACCTACCTGACAGACCCCAATGCCGTTCCTGAAGAGTGGCGCAGCTATTTCGACAAGCTTCCCAGTGTCGATGGCTATCAGGGCCGCGACATTGCCCACTCTTCCATCCGCGAACAGTTTAAACACCTTTCCCGTAATCAGCGTTTTTTTGCCGGCGGCGGCGTTCCCGTCAGCGCAACCTCTGATGCGGACAAGAAACAGATTCGTGTTCTTCAGCTGATCAATGCCTATCGATTTCGCGGCCATCAGGAAGCGAAACTGGATCCGCTCGGCGTATGGCAGCGACCCAAGGTTGAAGATCTGGACCCCTCATTTCACAAGCTGACAGATTCCGATCGCGATCTCGAATTTCAGACCGGTTCCCTGAATCTCGGCTCCGAGACCATGAAGCTCGGCGATATCGTCGAGGGCCTGCGTCAGACCTATTGCGAGAGCATCGGCGCTGAATACATGCATGTTGTCGATACCCGCATAAAGCGCTGGTTTCAACAGCGTATGGAGCCAGTTCGCTCACGGCCGGCCTACGAAGATAACACCCGCAAGCATATTCTCGAGCGCCTGACGGCTG
This sequence comes from Pseudomonadota bacterium, assembly GCA_034189445.1. Lineage (GTDB taxonomy): Bacteria > Pseudomonadota > Gammaproteobacteria > Pseudomonadales > Oleiphilaceae > Marinobacter. Next base: position 22,076 of record JAXHUV010000005.1, on the reverse strand, counting down.
CGGAAGGTCTCGAAAAGTACCTGGGTTCCCGTTATCCGGGTGTGAAACGCTTTGGCCTTGAAGGCGGCGAGAGTCTGATTCCCTGCCTGGACGAGCTGATTCAGCGTGCTGGCTCATACGGCACCAAGGAAATCGTTCTGGGTATGGCCCACCGTGGCCGCCTGAACGTTCTGGTCAATACCCTGGGCAAAAACCCGAAAGAGCTGTTCGACGAGTTCGAAGGCAAGAAACTGGCTGCCTCCGGCTCCGGCGACGTGAAGTACCACCAGGGCTTCTCATCCAACGTGATGACCCCGGGTGGCGAAGTTCACCTGGCTATGGCGTTTAACCCGTCGCACCTGGAAATCGTTTCTCCGGTGGTTGAGGGCTCCGTTAGGGCCCGCCAGACTCGTCGCAATGATAATGAGGGCGGCGAGGTTGTTCCGATTATCATGCATGGCGATGCGGCGTTTGCCGGCCAGGGTGTGGTGATGGAAACCTTCCAGATGTCCCAGACCCGGGGTTTCGGAGTTGGCGGCACCATTCATATCGTTATTAACAACCAGGTTGGTTTTACCACCAGCAAGCAGGAAGATGCCCGGTCCACGGAATACTGTACCGACGTCGCCAAGATGATCCAGGCGCCGATTCTGCATGTGAATGCAGACGACCCGGAGGCAGTCATGTTCGTGACACAGATGGCCATGGATTACCGTAACGAATTCAAGAACGACGTCGTGATCGATCTGGTTTGCTATCGTCGCCGTGGTCACAACGAGGCGGATGAGCCAGCCGCAACTCAACCGGTCATGTACGAGAAAATTCGAAAGCTGAAAACTACCCGCAACCTTTACGCGGAGCAGCTGGTTGCAACCGGTGTAATTACCGAAGAAGAATCCAGAAAAATGGAGAATGATTATCGTGACGCTTTGGACAACGGCGAACACGTAGTCAAATCCCTGGTGAAAGAACCCAATAAAGAGCTCTACGTTGACTGGACGCCTTACCTTGGCCACGAGTGGACGGCTAAATGCAAGTCCAGTGTCCCTCTCAAAACGATCCAGAAGCTGGGCAAGAAGCTGACGTCTGTACCCGAGGGTTTCAGCATCCAGCGTCAGGTGTCCAAAATCGTTATGGACCGTGAAAAGATGACGGCAGGGGCGCTGGCCATTAACTGGGGGTATGGTGAGATTATGGCCTATGCGACCCTGTTGAATGAGGGGCATCCGGTTCGTCTTACCGGCCAGGACATTGGCCGGGGCACTTTTTCCCATCGTCATGCGGTTCTTCACAACCAGAAAGACGGATCCACCCACACTGCTCTGGCGGAACTGTTCGAAAATCAGCCGAAATTTGAGATTTACGACTCGCTGCTTTCGGAAGAGGCCGTCATGGCTTTCGAGTACGGTTATTCAAGCACCGCACCGGATGGTCTTGTTGTCTGGGAAGCGCAGTTCGGCGATTTTGCCAACGGCGCCCAGGTGGTGATTGATCAGTTTCTGTCCAGCGGTGAGCACAAATGGGGGCGTCTCTGTGGTCTGACCCTCCTGCTGCCACACGGGTACGAAGGGCAGGGGCCAGAACATAGTTCCGCACGTGTTGAACGGTTCCTGCAGCTGTCTGCCGAGCACAACATTCAGGTTTGTGTACCGACGACACCCTCGCAGGTGTTCCACATGCTTCGTCGCCAGGTCAAGCGCCCTCTGCGCAAGCCGCTGGTGGCGATTACACCGAAGAGCTTGTTGCGTCACAAGGAGGCCACCTCCGGCCTGGATGATCTGACCTCCGGAACCTTCCAGACAGTATTACCCGAGAAGGAACCCTCGGACCCGAAGAAGGTGACGCGCCTGATTATGTGCAGCGGTAAGGTTTATTTCGACCTCCTGGAGAAGAAAAAAGCCGATGGGCGTGATGATATTGCGATCGTTCGGATTGAACAGCTCTATCCTTTCCCGAGCGATGATCTGGACGAAATCCTGAGCCACTATACCAGGCTCAAGCATGTTGTCTGGTGCCAGGAAGAGCCAATGAACCAGGGTGCCTGGTACTGCAGTCAGCATCACATGCATAATTCCCTGCAGCGCAAGAATCCCAAACTGTACCTTCAATATGCCGGTCGTGACGCTTCGGCGGCCCCCGCCTGTGGACATATGTCTGTGCATATTGAAGAGCAGAAAAAACTGGTTAACGACGCGTTTGAAATTTGACGAGCTACCGAACTAAGGACCTGTAATGTCAACTGAGATTAAAGCCCCCGTTTTCCCGGAGTCGGTCGCAGAAGGTACCGTCGCGACCTGGCACAAGCAGCCGGGTGAAGCCTGCTCCCGTGATGATCTGATTGTCGATATCGAGACCGACAAAGTTGTTCTTGAAGTTGTTGCGCCGGCGGATGGCGTAATCGAAGAAATTATCAAGAACGAAGGCGATACTGTTGAGAGCGGTGAGGTGGTCGGCAGGTTCAAGGAAGGCGCAGCGGCTGAGTCCTCCAGCCCTGCCGAGAGCAAGAAGGAAGAGAACGAAGAAGAGGCTCCGAAAGAAGAAGCCAGGAATGAAGCCTCTTCCGGCGAAGCGATCCTGAGCCCGGCCGCCCGAAAGTTGGCCGAAGAAAACAACGTTGATCCGAATGCCATCAAGGGCACAGGTAAAGATGGGCGTGTAACCAAGGAAGACGTTCAGAGTCACGTTGACAGCGCCAGTTCGTCGGGTGGAACCTCTGCGCCCGGCCCGGCGGCGGGAATGCCCGAAGTTAATGTCAGCCAGGGGGAGCGTCCCGAGAAGCGTGTACCGATGACCCGTTTGCGTGCCAGCATCGCCAAGCGGTTGGTCAATGCGCAGCAGAGCGCAGCCATGCTGACTACTTTTAACGAGGTGAACATGGCGCCTATCATGGAGCTTCGGAAACAGTACCAGGACAGCTTCATCAAGCGTCACGGGATCAAGTTGGGCTTTATGTCGTTCTTCACCAGGGCTGCGACCGAAGCCCTGAAACGCTTCCCGGCAGTGAATGCGTCTATCGATGGTAACGACATGGTTTACCATGGTTACCAGGATATCGGTGTGGCGGTCTCTACCGATCGTGGCCTGGTGGTCCCGGTTGTCCGTGATACTGACGCGCTGGGTCTTGCCGACATTGAGAAAAAGATCGTCGAATACGGCACCAAGGCAAAAGACGGCAAACTGGGCATTGAGGAAATGACGGGCGGCACCTTCACCATTACTAACGGTGGCATCTTCGGCTCGCTGATTTCCACGCCCATCCTGAACCCGCCGCAGACCGCCATTCTGGGCATGCACAAGATTCAGGAGCGCCCGATGGCCGTGAACGGCAAGGTGGAAATCCTGCCGATGATGTACCTGGCGCTTTCTTACGACCACCGGATGATTGATGGTAAGGAAGCGGTGCAGTTTCTCGTTGCCATCAAGGAAATGCTTGAAGACCCGGCACGTATTCTGCTGGATGTCTGAGCCGACACTTAACGAATCGGAAAACGGGATTAATTATGTCTGATAAGTACGACGTCATTGTCATTGGTGCAGGCCCCGGGGGCTACGTGGCCGCCATTAAAGCGGCTCAGCTCGGTCTCAAGACCGCATGCGTTGAATCCTGGACTGCTGAAGACGGCAAATCACAGGTGCTTGGTGGTACCTGTCTGAACGTTGGTTGCATTCCCTCCAAGGCGCTGCTGGAGATTTCTCACAAGTTTGAGGAAGCCAATCACGACTACGAGATGCAGGGCATCATCGCCGGGGATGTCAAAATGGACATCGGCAAGATGATGGAGCGCAAGAGCGGCATCGTGAAGCAACTGACCGGCGGTATTGCGGGTCTGTTCAAGTCCAACGGTGTTACCTCCATCCATGGCCATGGCAAACTGTTGGCCAACCGTAAGGTGGAAGTCACCGAAAAGGATGGACAAACCAAAACTTACGAAGCCGACAACGTCATTCTGGCTTCCGGTTCCAAGCCGATCCAGATTCCGCCCGCACCCTTCGATGGCGATTATATTGTGGACTCCGAGGGTGCCCTGGAGTTCACCGAAGTGCCCAAGCGCCTGGGTGTTATCGGCGCCGGTGTTATCGGCCTTGAGCTCGGTAGCGTATGGGCACGCCTGGGCGCCGAGGTGACTGTTCTGGAAGCCCAGGACACCTTCCTGCCTGTGGTCGATCAGCAGGTGGCCAAGGATGCCCTGAAACAGTTCCAGAAGCAGGGGCTGAATATTGTCATGGGCGCGCGCATGACCGGCGCGGAAGTGAAGCGCAAGCTGGTTAACGTGAGCTATGAAGATTCCAAGGGCAAGCACGAAGCCAAGTTCGACAAGCTGATTGTCGCTGTCGGTCGACGCCCCTACACCGACAACCTTCTGTCCGAGGATGCCGGTGTCCAGATGGACGAGCGCGGTTTTATCTTTGTCGACGACAACTGCAAGACCGAAGCTCCAGGTGTCTGGGCGATTGGTGATGTGGTTCGTGGCCCGATGCTGGCTCACAAAGCCTCTGAAGAAGGCATTATGGTTGCCGAGCGTATTGCCGGGCACAAACCCCAGGTGAACTACGACTGTATCCCGAACGTTATCTACACCGCACCGGAAGTCGCCTGGGTCGGTAAAACCGAAGAGCAGCTCAAGGCTGAAGGTGAGGAATACAACGTGGGTACCTTCCCGTTTGCCGCTAATGGCCGTGCCATGGCTGCAAACTCGGCATCTGGTCTGGTCAAGATCATTGCTGACGCAAAAACCGATCGTATCGTCGGGTTCCATGTCGTTGGTCCCCAGGCTTCTGAAATCGTTGCCCAAGGCGTTATCGCCATGGAATTCGGTTCCAGCGCAGAGGATCTGGCCCTGACCTGCTTCGCACACCCGACTCTGTCCGAGTCCGTGCACGAAGCCGCTCTGGCCGTCGGTGGTGGCGCGATTCATATCGCCAACCGTCGCAAGAAGAAGTAACGCAAACCAGGAATTTTTTAATTCGGGACATTAACTATGAATTTGCATGAATATCAGGGCAAACAGCTTTTCGCTGAATATGGCCTGCCAGTATCCAAGGGCATTGCCTGTGATACTCCGAAAGAAGCTGTCGATGCTGCCGGCGAGATCGGCGGTGACGCCTGGGTTGTGAAGGCCCAGGTTCACGCGGGTGGCCGTGGCAAGGCTGGCGGTGTAAAGCTGGTCAAGAGCAAGGAAGAGATCCGTGAGTTTGCCGAGAAATGGCTGGGTAAGAACCTGGTAACCTACCAGACCGACGAAAACGGCCAGCCGGTCAGCAAGATCCTGGTGGAATCCCTCACCGACATCGACCAGGAACTTTACCTGGGCGCCGTTGTCGACCGTGGCACCCGCCGTATCGTGTTCATGGCCTCCACCGAAGGCGGCGTTGAGATCGAGAAAGTTGCCGAGGAAACCCCGGAGAAGATCCTGAAAGCGGAAATCGATCCGCTGGTTGGCGCGCAGCCTTACCAGGGCCGCGAGTTGGCGTTCAAGCTGGGTCTCGAAGGCAAGCAGATCGGGCAGTTCACCAAAATCTTCCTGGGTCTGGCCAAACTGTTCGAAGAGTGCGATCTGGCGCTGGTTGAGATCAACCCGCTGGTGATCACGCCGGCCGGTGATCTGCATTGCCTGGACGCCAAGCTCGGCGTCGACGGCAACGCGCTGTACCGCCAGAAGAAAATCCACGACATGCACGATCCGTCCCAGGAAGATTCCCGGGAAGCAGAGGCGGCCAGGTGGGAACTCAACTACGTCGCACTGGAAGGCAACATCGGCTGCATGGTTAACGGCGCGGGTCTGGCCATGGGTACCATGGACATCATCAAGTTGTCCGGTGGCCGGCCTGCCAACTTCCTGGATGTTGGGGGCGGCGCTACCAAAGAGCGTGTTTCCGAAGCGTTCAAGATCATCCTGTCTGACGATAATGTCCAGGCCGTTCTGGTCAACATTTTCGGTGGCATCGTTCGCTGCGACATGATCGCCGAGGGCATCATCGGTGCCGTAAAGGAAGTGGGCGTGAAGGTTCCCGTGGTGGTTCGCCTTGAAGGCAACAACGCTGAGAAGGGTACTCAGGTACTCGCCGACAGCGGCCTGAACATCATTGCCGCTACCAGTCTGTCGAATGCGGCAGAGCAAGTTGTTAAAGCCGCAGGGGGTAAATAATGAGCATCCTGATTAACAAAGACACCAAGGTTATCTGTCAAGGCTTTACCGGCGCACAGGGCACCTTTCACTCCGAACAGGCGATTGCCTATGGCACCAAAATGGTTGGTGGTGTAAGCCCCGGTAAGGGCGGCACCGAGCACCTGGGGCTGCCGGTGTACAACACAGTGCGTGACGCCGTTGAAGCAACCGGAGCACAAGCTTCTGTTATCTACGTTCCGGCGCCGTTCTGTAAAGACGCCATCATTGAAGCGGCGGATTCCGGCATTCAGCTGATTGTATGTATTACTGAAGGTATCCCGACCATCGATATGCTGTACGCCAAGGAATACGTGGATCGCAAGGGCGTGCGCATGATTGGTCCCAACTGCCCGGGTGTTATCACTCCGGACGAGTGCAAGATCGGCATCATGCCTGGCCACATCCACAAGAAGGGCAAGGTTGGTATCGTGTCCCGTTCAGGCACCCTGACTTACGAAGCGGTCAAGCAAACCACTGACTTCGGCTATGGTCAGTCTACCTGCATCGGTATCGGTGGCGACCCGATCCCGGGCTCCAACTTCATCGACATTCTGGCCCTGCTTCAGGAAGATCCTGAAACCGAAGCCATTGTGATGATCGGCGAGATCGGCGGTACCGCCGAGGAAGAAGCCGCGGCCTATATCAAGGAGAATGTCACCAAGCCGGTGGTTTCCTACATCGCTGGTGTAACCGCGCCTCCGGGCAAGCGTATGGGCCACGCTGGCGCCATCATCTCCGGTGGCAAGGGTACTGCGGACGAAAAGTTTGCGGCCCTGAACGACGCCGGCGTCAAGACCGTGCGCAGCCTTGCCGAAATCGGCGCGGCCCTGAAGGAAGTGACTGGCTGGTAAGCCTGTCCTTCTGAACAAAAACCCCTCGGCACCAGGCGGTGTCCGGGGGTTTTTATTTTTTGAGTTGTATCCTTAACGGTGAGGAACTATCAGACTATAATAACCGGCCAGCCTCTTTTGCCGGGACACACTATTTGCACCAGCAGCCTGTCGGACTTAAGCAATCGTCGCGAGCAAGGTGGGAAAACGGCGCAATAGATTAGCCTTAAGTCCGACAGGCTGCTATATCGCAACAGAAGGAGTTCGTGCTTTGAGTTCTGTAGATTCCCAGCAAAGGGTCTTATCGGGCATGCGTCCGACCGGAAAGCTTCACCTTGGTCACTACCACGGTGTGCTGAAGAACTGGGTGAAACTCCAGCATGAGTTTGAGTGCTTCTTTTTCATTGCCGACTGGCACGCCCTGACCACCCAGTATGACGATCCCTCGGGCATCGAACAAAGCGTCTGGGATATGATTATTGATTGGCTGGCGGCCGGCGTGAATCCTGGCTCTTCCACCATGTTTATCCAGTCCCAGGTGCCTGAACATGCCGAACTGCACCTTTTGCTATCGATGATTACCCCGCTTGGCTGGCTTGAGCGGGTTCCCACCTTCAAGGATCAACAGGAAAAGCTGCGGGAGAAAGATCTGGCGACCTATGGATTCCTGGGTTACCCGCTGCTACAGAGTGCGGACATTCTGGCCTACCGGGCAGGAAAAGTACCCGTTGGCGCCGATCAGGTTTCCCATATTGAAATCACCCGGGAGGTTGCTCGCCGCTTCAACCATATCTACGGTCGGGAACCCGGGTTTGAGGAACAGGCGGAAGCTGCCATTGTAAAGATGGGCAAGAAAAACGCCAAGCTGTACCGCAAGCTCAAGAAGCGCTATCAGGAAGAGGGCGATCTGGAGGCCCTGGAAACGGCCCGGGCCCTGCTGAAAGAGCAGCAGAATATCTCCCTGGGGGATCGTGAGCGCCTCTACGGCTATATTGAAGGTGGTGGCAAGGTAATTTTGCCAGAGCCTCAGCCGCTGCTCACCCCGGAATCGAAATTGCCTGGCCTGGATGGCCAGAAAATGTCGAAATCCTACAATAACTACATCGGACTGCGGGAAGAGCCGGATAGCGTTGCCCGGAAAGTGCGCACCATGCAGACCGATCCCCAGAGGGTCCGGCGCACCGATCCGGGTGAACCCGAAAAATGCCCGGTATGGGGTATGCACAAGATCTATTCCGATGCTGACACTCAGGAGTGGGTGCAGAGTGGTTGCCGCAGTGCCGGCATTGGTTGCCTGGACTGCAAGAAGCCACTGATTGACGCGATCGTCGAGGAGCAGCGTCCGCTCCACGAACGTGCCCGGGAGTACGAGAGCAACCCGGATCTGGTTCACTCCATTCTCCAGGAAGGACGCGAGCAGGCTCGTGATGCCGCTCGCGATACTCTTGAGGAAGTACGGGCAGCCATGGGGCTTCATTACCGCTGAATGCGCAGGAGCCGGGGGCGAACAGCCACGGTATCGCTCCGGAGTGAAAGCTTATGAAGGAAGAATCCACCGATCAGGCAATGCCCGAAAGGCAAGGCGCTGGCCCGGGGTCGTCGCCTCTGGCGCGGGTTTCCGGCAAACCAGTGGTGGAGCTTCCCAAGGATTTGTACATTCCACCGGATGCTCTTGCGGTTTTCCTGGAAGCTTTTGAAGGGCCGCTGGATCTCCTGCTGTATCTAATCCGTCGCCAGAATATGAATATCCTGGATATCGATGTCAGTGAGATTACCAGGCAATACATGGACTATATCGGTGCCGTGGAGACCATGCGCTTCGAGCTCGCCGCCGAATACCTGGTGATGGCGGCGACACTGGCGGAAATCAAATCCAGAATGCTGTTGCCGCGACAGGAGAGCGACGACGAGGAAGAGATCGATCCGAGGGCCGAACTGATTCGGCGGCTGCAGCAATACGAGCGGTTCAAGCAAGCAGCGGAGGATATCGACGAAATGCCGCGCCTGGAGCGGAATAATTTCGTCGCCTCCGCAGCCCTGCCGAAGATACCTTCGAGTCAGCGCCACCCGGATATGGAGCTGCGGGAACTGCTGCTGGCCCTGCAGGGTGTGTTGCAGCGGGCGGATCTGTTTACCAGTCACCATGTGGAACGGGAAAGGCTGTCTACCCGTGAGCGCATGTCCGCGATTCTGTCGGTGCTTCAGGGTGATCATTTTGTGACCTTTGAGAGCCTGTTTACGGTGGAAGAGGGGCGTCTCGGGGTTGTGGTGACCTTCCTTGCGACACTTGAACTGGTCAAGGAGCAGCTGATTGAAGTTGTTCAGGCGGAAGTTCTCGGGCCGATTCATGTCCGGGCCAGGGCGGCCGGTTAAGGCCTCCGACAGTCCAAAGCACGGAAATACGAATTAAACACCATGAACGAAAAGCACCTGTTGAGAATCCAGGCCATTGCCGAAGCAGCCCTGCTGGCGGCTGGCAAACCGCTGTCCCTGGACCAGCTTCGGGAATTATTCAGTGAGGAGGAGCGGCCTGCGCGACAGGTTATGGGGCAGGTCATGGCGCTTCTTGAGGCCGCTTGTGAGGGGCGGGGCTTCGAACTGAAAAAGGTCGCCAGTGGCTACCGTATTCAGGTGCGCGAGGAGTTCGCGCCCTGGGTGGGGCGCCTGTTTGAGGAAAAGCCCCAGCGTTATTCCAGGGCGTTGCTGGAAACCCTGGCGCTGATCGCCTACCGGCAGCCCATCACCCGGGGTGAAATCGAGGATATCCGGGGTGTTACGGTAAGCAGCAATATCATTCGTACACTGCTTGAGCGAGAGTGGGTGCGAGTTGTCGGGCATCGTGATGTTCCCGGTCGGCCGGCCATGTATGCGACCACGAGACAGTTCCTGGACTACTTCAACCTCACGGGCCTGGACCAGTTACCGCCCCTGAATGAAATCCGGGATCTCGAAGAAATTGGCCGGGAAATTGAAAAGAACATGCAGGCGGAGATCGAGCTCAAATCGACGGCTGTCGAGAACGATAACGAGTCTTCAAACCAGACATTTCACTGATGCCATTCGGGTGTCAGTCAGAAACCAGGGATTGATAGCATGGCGGCAGAGCGCCCCAACAAACCAGCCAGACCAACCCGGGACAAAGTCAGCCAGGGTGGCCCTGAGCGTATTCAGAAATTACTCGCCCGGGCGGGCATCGGTTCGCGCCGGGAAATTGAAGGCTGGATGGAAGCCGGACGCCTGGTGGTCAACAGTCAGCCGGTAGCCCCCGGCCAGAAAGCAACGGTGGAAGACCGTTTCGAGCTCGACGGCAAGCGTCTGGATGTGTCCGGGGCGGCGGAAGTGATGCGCCGGGTGCTTATCTATAACAAGCCCGAGGGCGAGGTCACTACTCGAAAGGATCCCGAGGGTCGGCCGACCGTGTTCGATCGTCTTCCGAGGCTGAGAGAGTATCGGTGGATTTCCATTGGCCGGCTTGATCTCAACACCACCGGACTGGTGCTGTTCACCACAGATGGTGAATTGGCTAACCGGCTGATGCACCCCTCCAACCAGATTGACCGGGAATACGCGGTACGGATCTTTGGGGAGGTGGACGACGCCATGATTGATCGGCTGCTTCAAGGGGTTCTCCTGGAAGACGGTATGGCCAGGTTCACCGACATCTCTCCGGCCGGCGGCAGCGGTATGAATCGCTGGTTCCACGTTACTCTGCTGGAAGGCAGGAATCGGGAAGTACGGCGATTGTGGGAATCCCAGGGAGTCCGGGTCAGCCGGCTGAAGCGTGTGCGCTACGGGCCGATCTTTCTGCCGAGCAGGCTGACCGTGGGCAAATGGGAAGAGCTGGATCAACGGGCGGTAGATACCCTGAGCCGGACAGTTGGTCTGGAGGCGGTTGAGATCCCACAAAAAACACCGAATGAGAAAGCGGCCCATGACCGTCAGAGGCGCAAAAGCCCTGGCCGCTCTGGCAAGAAGGCACCTGGGAACAAATGGGCTGTCAGTGATACCAGGCCCGCCAGGCCGGCCGGCCGCGTCTCCAGGCCGGAGAAAGCCCGAAGCAAGACGCCCCGAGGCTGATCGTTACGGAATGGTGGCAAATACCCGGGTGCAGTTCCGGCCCTGGTGTTTGGCACGGTAGAGAGCTTCATCAGCCCTGGATAACCATGCCTGAGGTGACTCTTTGGGCAGATAGGTGGCAACGCCACAGCTGGTGGTTACCTTGAGCTCCTTTCCTCCGCCATCCACCCGGATGGCCGCAATGGCCTCGCGGACCCTTTCCGCCACACCCCTGGCATCCTGCTCCGACGTATGCGGCAGCAGAACGGCAAACTCCTCACCACCAAAGCGAAAGGCGGTATCGGACGTGCGGATAGACTTCTCGATTTCGGCGGCGGCAATTCTCAAAAGATAATCTCCTACCACATGGCCGTGCATGTCATTGACCGCCTTGAAGTGATCCAGATCGCAGATCACAAGCGAGTAGGGGGCAGCGTGCCGCCCGGACAGCCGACTCGAACGCTGCAGGGCGTCGTCCAGGGCGCGCTTGTTGGGGATGCCGGTCAGTGCGTCGGTCAGCGACGCTTGCTCAATCGCAACGTATTGGCAGGCGTTGCGAATCGGGCAGATTGCCGCGCTGAGAATCATCTCGATACCTTCCAGTTCCTGTTCCGAGAATTTCTGGCGGCGTTGCAGGACCAGTGTTCCATAATTAACGCCTTCCAGGCGCAGCCGGTATTCACAGCGGTGGGGGCCACCCATGCCGTTGGCATAGACGAAATCCTGTTTGCCGATTCGATGCCGATAGTTGAGCGCGGTGAACGGCAGGATAGCCGCCAGCTCTTCGGCCAGGATGGCCAGCTGATGCTCCAGCGACAGAGTGGTTGACAAACGGCGGGTCAGCCTGGTGAATACATCCTCTGTGTTATTCCAGTCCTGGTGTGCCTGACGCAGTCTAGCCAGTTTCTGGGGCTGGGAGGGAGGCTGTTGGATTGAGGGTATGTTTTTCACTTGGGTTCACCCGGTCGCATGAATTTACGGTATTTGAGTTTTACTGCCAGAAAAGCAGAAACCGTGCCTTTTATTAAATAAAGCAGTATAAACAATAACTAATAATCTAAACCTAATTTAAAATTCAGGTGCTGGGCGTTGATTTCCGAATGATCGTCAAAAAATCGGCAGCGACTTGCTGTACGTTTCTTACGCGGCGCGAAATGTCAGACAAGGGGTGTGGGGCAATAGATTCCTTATGGTAAACTCCTGCGTTCGAAATTGTGCCGTCTTCAGGAATGAGTGACCAAATGTATGAGGTTTCAGGCTCCGGAAAGTCTGTCGGAACAAATTGTCCGCCGTCCTGGGCAAAGAATCTTCACGAGAGACCTCAAACCCACCGAACGCGCTCAGTTAGCGGTTCTCCGGCCTGAAACGAGCGCCTGTCCATGCGCCTGAAATCGATCAAATTGTCCGGCTTCAAATCATTCGTAGACTCCACGACGGTGCCGTTCCCCTCTAACATGACCGCCGTGGTTGGCCCCAATGGTTGCGGTAAATCCAACATTATCGACGCGGTTCGCTGGGTTATGGGTGAAAGCTCCGCCAAATACCTGCGCGGCGAATCCATGGCAGACGTCATCTTCAACGGTTCCAGTGCAAGAAAGCCCGTGGGCCAGGCCTCCATTGAGCTGGTGTTCGATAACAGTGATGGTTCCGCGCCCGGTGAATTCGTACGTTTCAATGAAATCTCCGTGCGCCGCCGGGTTTCCCGGGAAGGGCAGTCCGAGTACTTCCTGAATGGCTCCAAGTGTCGGCGGCGGGACATTACCGATCTGTTCCTGGGTACCGGTCTGGGTCCACGGAGCTATGCCATTATTGAGCAGGGGATGATTTCCCGGTTGATTGAGGCGAAGCCGGAGGAGCTTCGGATCTACATTGAGGAAGCGGCCGGTATATCGAAATACAAGGAGCGGCGCCGGGAAACCGAGAATCGTATCCGTCGCACCCAGGAAAACCTGGAGCGGCTGACGGATCTGAGAGAGGAGCTGGGCCGCCAATTGCAGCACCTGGAGCGCCAGGCGGCAGCGGCGGAAAAGTACAAGGCCTACAAGCAGGAAGAACGCCAGAAAAAAGCCGAAATGACGGTACTTCGCTGGCAGACCCTCGACAATGACCTGCAAGCCTGGCGCGGCAAGATCCGGGATACCGAGCTTGAGCTTGAAAAATACTTGACCGAGCGCGTCAGCCTGGAGACCTCTCTGGAATCCCTGAGAGACAATCATCAGGAACGCACCGAGCATTTTAACCGGGCACAGGCCCGCTATTACGAAGCCGGTGCCGATATCGCCCGTATTGAACAGAGCCTCGAGCATCAGCGTGAAAGAAGTCGGCAAATGGCGACGGAACTGGACCAGGCGATGGCCAACCAGCGCGAACTGGCCAGGGAGCTGGAGCAGGACGAGGACAAGCTGGCGGGTATCCAGGAAGAGCTCGACATGATGGAGCCCGAACAGGACGCGCTGGCACTGCGCTCCGAGGAATCGGGCGAGAAACTGCAGCAGGCCGAAGACGCAATGAGCGATTGGCAGCACCAGTGGGAAGATTTCAGCGCCCGCTCGTCGGACGCCCGGCGCCAGGCCGAGCTGGCCCAGTCCAGAATTCGTTCCCTTGAGGACGCCATCGAGCAGTTGCTGGCTCGTCAACGCAAGCTCAGGGATGAGCAGGAATTGCTGGAAGGCCAGATGGATCGCGGTGAGCTGGAAGAGTTTCTGGAGCAACAGGAAACCCTGGAACTGAAGCGCGAGGCGGCGACCGAGCGCATTGCGGCGATTCAGGACGAGCTATACGAAGCCCGGCAGCAACAGCGGCACGCAGAGCAGGCCGTGTCTGAAGAACGCCAGCGGGTCCAGAGCCTTCGCGCGTCCCTGGAATCTCAGCAGGCGCTGCTGGATGAGCAAATGGGGGCCGGCGATGATGTTCTGCAATACTGGCTTTCACGGAACGCCCTCAACGATATGCCCCGGGTGGCCAGCCAGCTCACTATCGCCGATGGCTGGGAGCTTGCGGTTGAGCAGGTTATCGGGCGGTTTACTCAGGGCCTGTGCCTGCCCGATATTGATCAGCTTTCATCGGCCATGAGAGAGGCACCAAGGGGGCTGGCCCTGGTTGAAGCCGGGGCGGCTGCGTATAGTGGAAATACTGGCCTGGCGGAAAAAGTTTCTGGCGTGCCGGGAATTGCCTCGTTGCTTCGTGGCATTGATGCGGTAGAAACCGTCTCTGACGCCATGGCTAGGCGATCCGCCCTTCAGGACGGCCAGAGCCTGCTGACGCCGGAAGGCGTCTGGATGTCCCGGGACTGGGTATTGATGCCAGATTCGGACGCCGGCCAGGTCGGGGTAATTGAACGCCAGAAGAAGGTGACCGAACTGACCTCGCAACTGGCCGAAGCGGAGGAATCATTGGAGGCGGCCAGCGTGCGGCTGGAGGAACTTCAGGAACGGGCCGAACGCTCGGAATCCGCCCGGGACGAGGCCCAGGCCCGTTTGGGCGAGGCAGACCGTGAGCTGAGTACCTTGTCGTCCAAGGTCAGTGGCCTGCGAGCCCGGGCCGAGCAGATCGACGCCCGCCTGCAACGAATCCAGGAAGATCTTGCCGATGTCTCTGAAAACCTTGAGGGCCAAAAAGAAAGCCTGCAGGAGGCCCGGGAAGAGTGGCAACAGGCGCTGGCATCCACCGAAGACAGCGATGAAGAAAAAGAACGGCTGTTCAAGCAGCGCGACGGCCTGCGCGCGAACCTGGACCGACTGCGTCAGGAAGCCCGTCACGACCGTGACCACGCACATCAATTGCAACTTCAGCTTCAGACCCTGCACAGCCAGCGTGACGGCCTCAGGCAGACCATCGACCGGATGCAATTGCAGAAGGAACGCATTGATGAGCGTCTGGAGATTCTGAGGGAATCACGGGAAAGCGCCGAGGAACCCATTGAAGATCTGCAGATGCAGCTTGAAGGACTGCTGGACCGTCGACTGGCGGAAGAGGAAAAGCTTGGCGCGGCCCGCGATTCCCTGGAAGAAATCGACCGGGAGGTCCGCGAAAAGGAACAGGGTAGAAGCGGCACTGATCATCGCATTCAGGAAGTCCGGTCCAGACTGGAAAAACTGAAAATGGAATCCCAGGCCCTCGAAATCCGCTCTGGTAACCATATTGAGCAGCTCAAGGAGCTGGACGTAAAGCTGCAGGACATTCTGCCCCATCTGCCAGAGGGTGCGAACGAGAAAGACTGGGCGGACGAGCTGGAGCGCATCGGTAATCGCATACAGCGTCTGGGTGCGATCAACCTGGCGGCTATTGACGAATACCAGGTTCAGAGTGAGCGGAAAACCTACCTGGATTCCCAGCACGAAGATCTGATGGAAGCCCTGGAAACACTGGACAACGCCATGCGGAAGATAGACCGGGAAACCCGACAACGCTTCAAGGAAACCTTTGACCAGGTGAACGGCGGTCTCCAGGCACTCTTCCCGAAGGTGTTCGGGGGTGGTAACGCCTGTCTGGAACTGACCGGCGAGGATCTTCTGGAAACCGGCGTTGCGATCATGGCCCGGCCACCGGGTAAGAAGAACAGCACCATCCACCTGTTATCAGGTGGTGAAAAGGCCCTAACGGCTATCGCCCTGGTGTTTTCGATTTTCCAGCTGAACCCGGCACCTTTCTGTATGCTGGATGAGGTGGATGCGCCGCTGGACGATGCCAACGTGGGCCGTTATGCCAATATGGTCAAGGAGATGTCGAAGCAGGTTCAGTTCATTTACATTACCCACAACAAAATTGCCATGGAGATGGCGGATCAGTTGATGGGGGTAACCATGCATGAACCGGGTTGTTCGCGCCTGGTGTCGGTGGACGTGGACGAAGCGGCGGCGCTCGCGGAGGCTTGAGGCTGTTCAGAAAACGGGCAACCATGACAAAAACGCCATCTGGCCCGGGTGTGCGTTGTATTCATTACGGGCTTTTCTTAGAGTAACAATGTTACGGGATCTGCAAACAGGACAGCAGCACTATGTCACTTAGGGAATGGTTAGTTGCCATCGGTACCCTGGTCATTATCGGCATTGTCATTGATGGCGTGCGCCGCATGCGGCGCGCCCGGAAGGAATCCATGGCGATTTCATCGGGCATGGGCGCCGATGAGCTGGAGGATTCGCCACTTGATGACGAGTACAACCCCGAGTTGCCCAATGGCGGCGCTCGGACCATTTCCCGCGACACTCTCGAAGAGCGCGGCTATGTAAAACCTGAAAAGCCCAATAGATTCGGGTTCCCGAAACCCAGGCCGACCCGTCCGGTGACTGCCGCTGCCAAATCGGAACAGCGGGAGTCGCCGGAACCGGAACCAGTGGCCAAACGCCATGACCATGAAGAGCCTGTTGCGTCGGATCCCGATTTCGGACTGTCCAGCCATGTGCCTGATGAAACCGAGCTCGAATCAGGTTGGGGGGCCATCGAAGATGACGCGGAAGCCGTTCCGCCAACTGTCACGACCGAAGTGGAAGAAGACACTGCCCGGCGCGAACCCTCCAAACCGGCGAAAGGCCAGCCTCGGGCGGGCGCGAATCGCCCCGAGGCCAGGGAAGTGATTGTGATCAACGTGTTGGCGAAGGGCGGCGAGGATTTCAAGGGCCCGGCCCTCAAGAAGTTGTTTGAGGCCTGCGGCCTGGAACACGGAGACATGGATATCTATCACCGTCATGAAGCATCCGACACCACCAGCCCGGTTCAGTTCAGTGTTGCCAATGCCGTGGAACCCGGCACTTTCAAACCAGGCGATATGCCGGCCCTGGCCACGCCCGGGATCAGCTTTTTCATGAGTATGCCGGGGCCCACCAGTGCACTGCAGGCGTTTGAATTCATGCTCGAAACCGCCCAGGCCGTGGTTCGCAACCTGGGCGGCGAGCTGAAGGACGAGCGCCGGAGCGTGATGACCCCTCAAACGATCGAGCACTGCCGCCAGAGAATCCGGGAGTTCGAGCGTAAGCAGCGCTCCCAGAGGGTCTGAAACCAGGCGGTAAAAGATGGCCAGATGCCCGGTTTGTTCCGGGCATTTTTTTGACAGACGAGAGCGCCAGTCCATGAGCAAAGCCACGCCCGACATTATCCAGCGGGTAGAAGAACTCCGCTCGGTGATTGATGACCACAACTACCGTTACTACGTGCTGGATGACCCCCGTATTCCCGACGCGGAATACGACAGGCTGTTCCGGGAATTGCAGACCCTGGAAACCGACTACCCGGAGCTGGCTTCAGATAATTCACCTACCCGGCGTGTCGGCAGTGCCGTGGAAACCAGTTTTGAGGAAGTGGTTCATCGGTTGCCCATGCTGTCTTTGGACAATGCCTTCAGTGAAGACGAACTCCGTGACTTCGACCGGCGGGTGAAGGACCGGCTCGGCATCAGCGAAGACGTGGAATATGTTTGCGAGCCCAAGCTGGACGGGCTGGCGGTCAGTCTGCACTATGAAAAAGGCGCTTTGACCACCGCCGCAACCCGGGGTGATGGCTATTCCGGGGAAGACATTACCGCCAATATCCGGACGATTCCATCGGTGCCACTGAAGTTGCGCGGGAACGATGTGCCGGATCTGGTGGAAGTCCGTGGTGAAGTCTACATGCCCAAGGAAGGTTTCGAACAACTCAACCGCCGATTGGCAGAGCGTGGAGCGAAAACCTTCGTCAATCCCCGCAATGCGGCGGCCGGCAGCCTGAGGCAGAAAAAGTCCAGGATAACGGCCAAACGTCCCCTGGAAATGTGCGCCTACAGTGTTGCGGTAACTGACGAAAGCCTGTTGCCCGATACCCAGTGGGATGGCCTCCAGCGGGTTCAAAGCTGGGGTTTCCGGATCAACCCGGAGATGCGCAAGGCGAAAGGGGTTGAGGAATGCCTGGAGGCTTATAGCGAGTTAATGGCAAAAAGGGACACCCTGCCATACGAGATTGATGGCATCGTGTTCAAGGTGAACCGTCTTGACCAGCAGAATGCCCTGGGTTTCGTCTCCCGGGCGCCACGCTGGGCGATTGCCCATAAGTTTCCGGCACAGGAAGAGCTCACCGTTATAGAGGACGTGGAGTTCCAGGTTGGTCGAACCGGTGCCGTTACCCCGGTGGCCCGGCTCAAACCCGTGTTTGTCGGCGGCGTAACCGTCAGCAATGCCACCCTTCACAACATGGACGAAATCCGCCGCCTGGATGTCCATATTGGCGATACCGTGTTTATCCGCCGCGCCGGGGATGTAATACCGCAGGTGGTCAAGGTGGTTCCCGAAAAGCGTCCGGCGGGCGCCAGAGAAGTGGAATTGCCGGCCCATTGTCCAGTCTGCGATTCGGATGTGGTCCAGATCGAAGGGGAAGCGGTTGCCCGTTGCTCCGGCGGCCTGTTCTGCCCCGCACAGAGAAAGGAAGCCATTCGCCACTACGCTTCCCGGAAAGCCATGGACATTGAAGGGCTGGGTGACAAATGGATCGACATCATGGTTGATCAGGGCATGGTGGAAACCGTCGCCGACCTGTATCACCTGACAACCGATGATCTGGTCAAACTCGAACGAATGGGGGAAAAGTCGGCCGCCAATCTGGTTGCCGCCATTGATCGGGCCAGAAAGCCGGTTCTATGGCGTTTCCTGTACGGCCTTGGCATTCGCGAGGTCGGTGAGGCCACTGCCAAGGCCCTGGCTGCGCACTTCGGGACGCTGGAGGCCATTGCCGCAGCCGATGAGGAGAGCCTGCAGACAGTTCCCGATGTCGGGCCGATTGTCGCCGGTCATATCCGGAGCTTTTTCCAACAGACCCATAACCGGGAGACTCTGGACGCTCTACGCAAAGCCGGCGTGGCATGGCAGGAAGAGCAGACTCAGCAAGAGGACAAACCTCTGAAAGGCCAGACCTGGGTGCTAACCGGCACACTTACCGGAATGACCCGGGACGAAGCCAAAGAGAAGCTGGAGGCTCTGGGCGCCAGGGTAGCCGGAAGCGTCTCCAAAAAGACCGCCTGCGTGGTTGCCGGCGAGGCCGCCGGTTCCAAGCTGGCCAAAGCGGAACAGATGGAGGTTCCTGTTCTCGATGAGGCAGGCCTGGTTGCTTTGCTGCAAGAGCATAGCCCTGGCTCGGGCTGACAGGGCAAGCCCCGGGCAGGCAGACCGTTAAACGCTTCCCTCCTGGCGGTTGGAGCTTGCATAGAGTCGCAGGTAGTCCGTGCTGGTCACAATGCCAGCCGCAGCCCCCCTGGCGTCCATCACCAGAGCGGCGTTGAGCTGGTGGGCCAGCATCAGCCTTGCAAGTTGGTGGGCGTCTGTTTCAGTGGACGCCGTCAGGAAAGCGGGAAGCTCAATGTGAGTCAGAGCTTGGTTCATGGCATTGGCCTCGCGCTCGTGAAGCCAGCCGAGGAGCCAGCGTAGATCGACGAGGCCGGCCACGTTGTTGTCCGCCGTGATCACCAGGTGATGGACCTGGTGCTCCTCCATTACTGATAAGGCTTCGGAAACGGTTGCAGAGGCTGGAACGGAATACAGGGCCGGCGACGTAATACTCGACACGGGCAGGTAAGGGCGGTCTTCGCGGCGCTCGCCGGCTGCGGCTGCGCCGTACTCCTCAAGCGCTTTATATCGTCCGGCATTGGTGGCCTGTTGAAACTCGGCGTCTGTTGCCTCACTCCGCTCCGTATTGATGCCCTGGGTTTCTGCCAGCTCGGTGACGTCGCCCACAGTCCTTGCCCGGAATGCCTCCGGTAGCCGGGTTCCGACCGGGCGGCCGGGTTCGCTGACAAAAATGGACATGGGCTGTCTCCGTGACTATGCCACTCTTTCACTTGTTATCGACAGTCCGACCGGAAACTTCAGAGGTAGTTTATTACGAAACCGCTGCATCGGCCTGGTGCAGGCGTCGGGTTTCCAGACGCCTGGCCAGTTTCGCAGGAAGACAGGCGGGTTGTCCGGTAAGCTGGTCGGCCAGATATTCGGCCAGTAGCGGAGCGTAGGTCAGGCCCTTGCTGCCAAGGCCGGTAAACAGGTAAAGGTCATCGAAACAAGAACTTTCGCCATTGAATACCGGGCCCGCAACGGGCTGGTAGTCATGAGTGGTGCAGCGAAAGGCAACCCGGCCATCCAGATCCTCACTACTGGGCTTGCTGTCTTCCCCGGTAAACACCGAGGGCAGCATCGACCCGAGTTCGTGGATGTTTTCGTCATGGCTTCCGACGGTGAGAGACGGGTTGTTATCGTGGAGGTCAAAGGTCGCCCCGGCCACGGTGATATCGTCGAGAACCGGGTTCAGATACCGGTGGCCACAGATAACGGCCTTTGGGCGGAGGATGGCCGTTGCCGGCAGATGGGTAACCTGACCGCGAATGGCCTTCAGTCGAAAACGGCCTTTTACCGGGATAAGCCCCGGGCTTAGATGGCCTGAGCAAATAACTACCCGGTCGGCCACGATGGATGGTCCTTCATCCATGGAGATGTGCCACTTTCCGTTGCAGGGCAACAGTCTTTTAACCTTTACATCAAATTCTGTGGATATCAGCGGGTGGTTCGCCAGGGCCCTGCAAAGGTTCCCGGGTTCGAGCCAGCCACTGCCGGGAAACCAGAGACCACCGGATTGCATGGGCACACCGGAAAGTGCGCTGGCCTGCTCCCGGTTTACCGGCCAAAGAATGTCCCGGGGATAGTCGTTGCGTTGGAGGAATCTCGCCTGTCGGTCCTCTTCCTGCGAGCTGTGGGCCAGCTGCAGCAGGCCGGTCGGATGCCAGTACTGGTCGCGCCAGTTGCTGTAAAAACGCTGGGCAAAGGTCAGGGATGTGAGGGCCAGTTCGGTCTGGTCGTTGAACTCCACCCCCAGTTTTACATAAAGGGCGCCCTGGGCGTTTCCAGAGGCACCCGTTCCTGGTCCTTGGGCGTCGATTAATGTCACCGGATAGCCCCGTTCTGCCAGGTTTCGCGCCAGCGTGCAGCCGGCAATCCCCGCTCCAATGATCGCGGTGGTGCCGGGGCTCCCCGGTCGAGCCGGGTCCTCCGCCGCCAGGATACCTTTTAGCATTTCCCGTTTGCGCCCGTATCCGGAGATTTTTTCCACGTGGAATCCCACGTCTATCAAGGCGCGACGAATCCGGCCAACCGAGGTGAAGGTCGCCAGGGTTGTGCCTGGTTTGCTGTGAGCGCGGACCTGGCTGATGGTGGTTTCCAGCCACATCTCCGGGTTGCGGGCGGGGGCAAACCCATCCAGAAACCAGGCGTCGGCGTGAAAATCCAGGGATTGCCAGGCGTCATTGATGTCACCGAAAAACAGGGTCAGTCGAACCCGGCCCCTGGCCAGAACCAGTCTGTGAACCCCGCGCACCAGCGGCGGGTAATGCACGAGCAGTTCCTCCGCCAGTGTCTTCAGTTCCGGCCACAAAGCCAGTGCTCGGGTAAGGTCCTCCCGGCTCAGGGGGAAACGTTCAACGGAGACAAAATGCAGGGTAGCGGTATTGGCTTGCGCGTAGCTCTGCCAGGCCTGCCAGGCTGCCAGAAAGTTGAGGCCGGTGCCGAAGCCGTTCTCGGCAATAACGAAGCTCCCGCCTTCGGGAATCCGGGAGAAACGCTCCGGTAACTGATTATGCTGAAGAAAAACGTGGCGGGTTTCCTCCAACCCATTGTCACGGCTGAAGTAGACATCGCCAAACCGGGTTGATTCCGGGACACCGTCGTGCCAGGCCAGTTCAGCGGGTTCGATCCCGGGAGATAGAGGTGGCCGGTTCACGGTGTCAGTTTTCGTATTCGATCACGGTGACGGTTTCGATGGTCACGGGTTCAACCGGCACATCGGCCATGCCCTGTTTTCGGGTGGTCTGTTTGTGGGCGATGGCGTCGACAACGCCCATGCCCTGGGTAACCTTGCCAAATACCGCATAGCCGGGGCCGCGGACACCGGCATTCAGGAACCCATTATCCGAGAGATTGATAAAGAACTGCGACGTTGCGGAATCCGGCGCACTGGTCCGGGCCATGGCAACGGTTCCTCGGAGGTTCGGCAATGTATTTTTTGCTTCATTGCGGATCGGCGCCCGGGTCGATTTGCGGGAAAG
>JAXHUV010000049.1:0-12912 GCA_034189445.1 Pseudomonadota bacterium | reverse complement strand
GAGGGTTGGCAGACAAACGTGAAAAATCCGCCAAAAACGACGTAACATGCTGTTTTTCATATAAATATATCGACTTTATTTGAGTCGCGGGCACCATGATGCAATGCAAGTGATATTATTGCGCAACTGATGCGTTGTCGGCTGCTTACTGGAGTGCAGCGGGTCGGCAGGGCTTCCCGGACACAAATGGAGGCAACATGGGTATTCAGCGAGGTGCCCAAAACATCGATCGCGGCAAGATCAGCAAAATGCTGATAGCGCTGTTGTCGCATTGGGGGCTGAGTACAGAAGAGCAGCTGAGCCTGCTTGGTCTGGCCAAGACCAATCGTGCTGCTCTGACCAGGTATCGTAATGGGCAGCCTCTGGTCAATGATCGGGACAAACTAGACAGGGCGGAGATTCTGCTGGGAATCCACACGTCCCTGCGACGGCTGTTTCCTGGCAATCGTGAGCTGGCCTATGGCTGGGTGTCACAGCCCAACCAGGCCTTCGGAGGCCACTCGCCGATTCAGCTAATTGATGAGCGAGGTATGATGGGGATGTATATGGTTCGAGCCTATCTGTGTCATCAGCTAGAACGTTAGCGTCAGGGTGTCCAAATGGAGATGTATACGACCGAGAACATCTGGAATGTCATCGAGGACGATCCCGCAGAACGGATTGACCTCAAAGCCCGCAGTGCCGCCATGACCACCTTGAAGGCGTTCATTCACTCTCAAGGCTGGAGCAATGCCTGCGCCGCCGCCGAACTGGGCGTGGAAGAATACTTGGTGGTCTTCCTGATGAAGGGCCGGATCGGCCAGCTTGATCTGGCGACTCTCCAGGCCATGGCCGCTCGCCTGGGTGTGACGCTGCCAGCCGTGCGGACCCGATAACCGTTACCCCTCCCGCTCTTCGCTCTCTCCTCCACCGGGTTGACCCATTGTCGCCCACGGGCGACAATGCAACCATGAAGATTTCAAAGCACCCAGAGTACGTGCAATGGTTCAACAGGCTCCGCGACAGACGCGCTAAAGCGCGTATTACCTCGCGCATTGACCGGCTTGCCCAAGGACATTGGGGTGATGTAGAGCCAGTCGGAGAAGGCGTTAAGGAGTTACGCATTTTCTACGGCAAGGGCTACCGTGTTTATGTCAAGAAGCGGGGCCAGGAATTGGTCGTTTTGTTGTATGGCGGCCACAAGGGCACTCAGCAGAAAGACATTGATTACGCTATCAGGTTAGCGAAGGAACTGGAGGAATAATCATGGCGAAAGTTGAATTGGTCCCGTTTGACCCGGCGGAAGAACTGGATACCCCGGAAGGTATTGCCGAGTTTCTTGCAGCCGCCTTTGAGACGGGTGATAGTGCCTATATTGTCCACGCCATTGGTGTTGCAGCAAAAGCCAAAGGTATGACCGATATCGCAGAGAAAACCGGCCTGAACCGGCAGAGTCTATATCGTGCGTTCAGCGAAAAGGGGAACCCTCAGTTGGATACGGTAATCAAGGTTCTGAACGCCTTTGGTGTGGATCTGTCGGCCAAGCTTCATCAGCCTGAAAATCACCACGACTCCCATCCCGCTTAACTGGCGGAGCAACCCCTTTTTACTAATTAACCTGATTTTGAGTGCCGAAGGTGAGGCGTCTTAATCGTTGCTCTCCTTTTCATCCTTTAGATTCCGAGTCCATTGGGATAGCAAGGTATTTTTGACGTTCAGCTCGGTTTCCAATGCCTGCATCTGATGCCTGAGCTGGCTGATCTGTGCTTCTTGCTTCTGGGCGGCCATAGCCTCTTTTCTTAAGGTGTCCACTTCCTGTGTTAACTGAGCCCGCTCGTCGGCCGTGGCGCGATGATCTCGCTGTTCCTGCTTGAGCTGCCGGTCTTGTTGGTCAAGCTGGTTTCGCGTCTCGGTAAGTGCCGCAAACAAACGGGTGGTCTCCTGGGTGGCGCCGGTTAGCTCTTCCTGTTTGATGGCCAGGGTCTCACGAAGTTGCCGTTGTTCCGCCTGGACCTGCTGAAGCTGCTGCTCGTGGCGGCGCTGATCGAGATCCCGCTGCTCCTTGACTGAGGCTCGGTAGTGCTCCAGAGCCTCGCGGGCATGCTGGTGCTTGTCCTCCAGAGAGGCAACCTGTGCCTGCTTATCCTGCACCTGATCTTCCAGGTCGCTGATGCGCTGCTGCTGCGCCCGGCCCTCGGCCTGTTGCGTGGCCACCGTTTCCTGTAGTGCGGTGATCTGTGATCGCAGCTGGTCGCGCTCTTCGGCCAGGGTGGCGGCCTGCGCCTGGCTTTGGCTAAGTTCGTTGGTACGTTCGTCCAGCGCTTCTTTCAGGGTTGCCATGGCCCCCTGGTGGTGTTGCTCAGCCTGCTCAACCTGGCTCTGCGCCTCTTTTTGGAGCTCCCGAGCCAGTTGGCCAATCATCTGCTTCAGGTGGTCACTAAGCAGGGCTTCGTCGCCCAGCTGACTGCTTTCCTTGGCCTCAATGGCCTTTAAATGGCGACTGATGGTGGTCTTGGAACCGGTATGGCCCAATTCCGCCCGAATGGCGTCAATCGAAGGGTGTACGCCACGGGCAAGCAGCCGGTTGCGGGCGTCTTCTACCAAGGGTTGGGTAATGCCACCTCGCGCCATCGGGAGTCCTCTCTGTTTTAACGTACCGCATTACATGTCATGTAATTACATACTATATTCAGTTATTGACCAAAGTCAAAAACACCTATATA
Source organism: Pseudomonadota bacterium (assembly GCA_034189445.1). Classification (GTDB taxonomy): domain Bacteria; phylum Pseudomonadota; class Gammaproteobacteria; order Pseudomonadales; family Oleiphilaceae; genus Marinobacter. The sequence continues at coordinate 10,210 of JAXHUV010000049.1, read as the reverse complement.
TAAAGTCTGATAATAATGAATTATCCGACTTTATGGCTTATTTCGTGCCCCCAACACCACTGAAATGGTATGAAACCGGCCCAATGGCCAATGCCGTGACAGGAGATTACATGGCAAACCAGAGATCACCGTCTTCTATGGCGTCGTTTGAACGCTATATTCGCGCTGCTACGCGTGAGAACACCCGACGTGGTTACCGGGCCGCCATTGAGCACTATGAGGCGACTTGGGGTGGCTTCCTGCCAGCAACACCGGATAGCTTGGCGCGCTACTTGGCAGATCACGCTGAAACCCACTCCATCGCCACCTTGCGCCAGCGCTTGGCGGCATTAGCGCGTTGGCACCGTGATCAAGGGTTTCCTGATCCCACTAAGGCCCCATTGGTGCGTTCTGTGCTCAAGGGCATCCGTGAAGAGCACCCCTCTCGGCCCAGGCAAGCAAAGGCGCTGGCTGTGGCTCAATTACAGCAAATGGATCAATGGTTGGTTGCCAGTATTCAGAATGCCAGGGATAAGGGGGATGCCCGCCTGGGAGCCTTGCTGCGTGATCGAGCACTTGTATTGCTCGGATTCTGGCGTGCTTTCCGGGGGGATGAGCTTTGCCGCCTGCGAATCGAGGATCTGACGGTAACACCAGGTGTGGGCCTATCTGTCTATTTGGCCCGGAGTAAGGGGGATCGGCAGGCGCGAGGACGAACCTATAAGGTGCCTGCACTACAGTATTGCTGCCCGGTTGAGGCCTGTCAGGACTGGCTGGCGCACCTAGGGAAAAGTGACGGCCCAATATTTCGCCACATCAATCGCTGGGGCCACATCGGAGACACTGCCCTGCATCCGGATAGTATTGCCAGGCTGTTTCGCAGGGTGTTGAAGGAGGCCGGGGTTGAAGCTGCTGATACGTTCAGTGGACACTCTTTCCGTCGTGGTTTCGCGACCTGGGCCACAAGCAGTGGCTGGGACACCAAGGCGCTGATGGAGTATGTGGGGTGGCAAGACGCACAATCTGCCTTGCGGTATGTCGAATCTGATTCCCCTTTTTCTCATGCCCTGAAACAAATCCCAGCGCCAGAGACGTCACAGGGGGCGCCTCGATTAGTGCCGCCCTCTTCGGCCAAAAGCAGAAAGCTAATCGTTGAGGTGGCCCTGGAAGGCCAGAAACCGCGCAGTCGCAAGCCAGACCAGGCACGCGAAGCGATAGAGGCGCACTGCTTGAGGCCATTCAAGTCCCACCGCGAGAAAGGTGGCGCCTATCAAATACGGGTTGAGGCAAACACAGATGATCAGCTGGAAGAGCAGCTCTACGAGCTGATTGACGAGATGCATCAAATCGCATCCGACAAGGGATGCTGGATCGAGATAATGATTACCGACCCGGCCACCGGAGAAACCTGGGACTGAGTTTGATCATGACCGCCATTCAAGAGTCGGCCTACCCGCGCTTCCCCACCGACATTCCGCCAGGCGAGCTGGATGCGGTCTATACCCCGACCTCGCACGAAGTACAGTGGGCGCAACGTGCCAAGCAACCCCAACAGCGCTTCTTTCTGCTCTTGCATTTGAAGGCCTACCAAAAGCTGGGCTTTTTCATGCCATCCGAGGCATTACCAACCGACCTGGTCCAGCATGTCGCTCAGCAACTTCGTCTGCGTAAACCGCCCACAAAAGCCCTGCGTAAACAATATGACCAGTCTGGGGCCAGAAACCGCCACGCCAAATGGATTCGCGAATACGTGGGCAGCCGAGTGATGAGCGGACAAGATCGCCTCTGGCTGGCCAAGCAGGCCTTGTCGGCAGCAGAGTCTCGGGAAATTCTCGCCGATATAATTAACATCCTGCTGGAAGAACTGGTGCGTCACCGTTTTGAGCTACCCGGATTTTCGGTGCTCCTGCGGATAGCCAAAGAGGCTCGCAGTGAAGTTAATCTTCGATGCTATCGGACTATCGTCAGTGGACTTGATCCCAGCGGCAAACGAATGATCAATGCGTTGCTGGAAGTTCCTCGGGGGGACGGATTCAGTGGCTGGCAACGTTTGAAGCGAGAGCCACGAAAACCGACAAACAAGGAGATCCGTTCCTATCTTCAACACTTAAAATGGCTGAAAGGCATGGCGGCCCAGCTACCCGACATCAAGCCATTACCGGTAGCAAAGCGGGAGCAGTTTGCCAATGAGGCTCGCGCACTCGATGCCGCTAAAATGGCACGCCTGGAAGCTCGCAAGCGATATGCGCTGGCTGTAACACTGATCCACCATCAGTATGCACAATCTCTGGATGATACCGCCGAACTTCTGGTCAAAATGGTGCAGCAATTGGCGTCCACGGCGGAGCAGCACCTGCAAACCTATCAGCTCGAACAGCGTCAACGCACAGATCGCCTTGTCTCTTGCTTTCGGTCGGTATTGATGGCCATGGAAGTCGGTTCAAACGCCGTAAATTCCGTCCAGACGGTTGTCGGGGAGGAGCGCCAGTATTGGCTGGATGAATGCGAGGAGCACCTGGCCTATGCTGGGAACAACTACCTCCCTTTCATGCTGCGGCCTTTTCGGGCCAAACGCAGCTTACTGTATAACTGCTTGGAAATACTGGAATTCCAGAGCACATCCAGTGACCCACTTTCCATGGAGCTTATTCGGCTCTTGAAGGAAACCCGACGGCTGAAGGTGGAAAGCCTGGATCTGGAGAGTTTGGCGCCGAATCTGGTCGGCACACTTCGTAGCACTCGGTGGATACCGGAAAAATGGCGAGCCTTGGTGTATCTCGATGCCAACGCCCAGCAGGTCCACCGTAAATATTTTGAACTGGCCGTCTTCACCTTGATCAAGCAGGAACTGAAATCCGGCGACCTGTTTGTGGCTCATAGTGACCGCTTTGATGATTACCGCGAGCACCTGGTTGATTGGGATACTTATGCTCAAGAAATTAGTCAGTTTGGAGAGGAGGTGGAGCTCCAGACGGACCCCAAAGAGCTATGCCGGCATCTCAAGGAACAACTGACCAACGCCAGCAGGGAGGTGGATGCGGCCTTTCCTGCTAATACGCATGCCGAGATCCAGAATGGGCGCATTGTTATCAAGCGCAATCAGGCATCCGGGCTGCCAGCGAATTGGCAGGCCCTAGATAACGAAATAACACGTCGCCTTGGCTCCCGAAGCATTGTCGATGTTCTGGTGGACGCGGAACAATGGTTGGGCCTACACCGGCACTTCGGGCCACTATCGGGGTATCAAGGAAGGGTCGAAGACCCCAGACTACGCTTTATCGCTACCTTGTTCTGCTACGGCTGCAATCTGGGGCCATCACAGACGGCAGACTCGATCAAACAGCTAAACCGACGCCAGGTTGCCTGGTTGAACCTGAATCACATTACGGAAGAGCGGCTGGACAAGGCCATCACTCAGGTGATCAACGCGTACAAGAAATACGAACTCCCCGGATTTTGGGGCACCGGTCGCCATGCCGCCGCAGATGGCACGAAGTGGAACCTTTACGAGCAGAATCTGCTCAGTGAATACCATATCCGCTATGGGGGTTACGGTGGGATCGGTTACTACCATGTTTCCGATACCTACATCGCGTTGTTCAGCCACTTCATACCGTGCGGGGTGCATGAAGCTGTCTACATTCTGGATGGCCTGCTGAAAAACCAGAGTGATATCCAGCCAGATACCTTGCATGGGGATACCCAGGCCCAGAGCTATCCCGTCTTCGGATTGTCATATCTCTTGGGGATCAGGCTGATGCCCCGCATCCGCAACATCAAGGATTTAAACTTCTTTCGGCCTGATCGGCGATTTCGTTACAAGCATATTGAAGCCCTGTTTAAAGGGCATATCGATTGGCAAAGGATCGAAACGCATTTGCCGGACATGCTACGCGTGGCGGTGTCGATCAAGATGGGAAGAGTCAGTGCATCAACCATCCTGCGCAGACTCGGCACTTACAGCCGCAAGAACAAGCTGTATTTTGCCTTCAAGGAACTGGGCAAAGTGGTCAGAACCCTGTTCCTGCTGAACTATATTGACGATCTGGAATTACGACAGACCATTCATGCGGCCACCAATAAAAATGAGCAGTTCAATGGCTTTGCCAAATGGTGCTTTTTCGGTAGTGACGGCACCATCACAGCTAATCTTCGTCATGAGCAGCAGAAGGTCGTCAAATATAACCACTTGGTGGCAAACATGCTGGTTCTACACAATGTAGAGGCCTTAACTCGGGTGCTACGGGAGATGTCCGCAAGCGGGATTCCTTTGTCAGAAGAGGTGCTGAAAGCTCTTTCCCCCTATCGAACCAGCCATATCAACCGGTTCGGCGATTATTCGCTGGATTTGAAGCGCCCAGTTGACCATCAACTTTATGAACTTGGCATTATTGATTAAAAACAACAGGTTACGCTTGCTTTGGTGCGTAAGCGTAACCGTGACTCAGCCTTTTACAAATGCTGCGGACCTCATTAGTATCATGGAGATGCCGGATCTTTAACCTTAGGCAGCTAAATGGCGTGTTCTCAATGACCAACCATGATTTGGATACAGTTCGTGCTGAGATTGCATCCACTCTTCAGGAGCTGAATACTACAAATGATGCCGATTTGTTTGTTCAATGGATCGGTGCTCTCATCACGAACCTTGAGAGCAAGTCCTGCGCCATACTTCAAAGTAAAGACAATCAAAATGAAACGTGCCCACTTTATGATCGCTCTTTAGCCGACTATCAGCGACTCCAAGGCCAATTCACACAGGTCCGCCATTTTCTATTTGATCGAAATCTGTTTTCCCGGACGATTGAATACAAGGGGGATCAGCTAAATAGTCTAGATCAGCACCACGAATTCATTTATGCACTTGATCAAGCCGTCGGTGAGTTAATCCATCTGATGCAGTATGACACTCCTGATCGTTTCAAAGTTGACGTTCGCCAGGGGTTCAAATTCATTAGCGGCAGCACGAACTATGAGCGCATTTGCTTCAAGGCATCCCCAGGAAGGGGAGGAGCCTCAAGCTCGGAGTGAACTGTAAACCAAGTCCCTACCAAAACAAGGAGCTTACAATGGGGATCAAAAGGAAGTTGATCGGAAGTGTTTGTCTGCTAGCAGTTACAGCCTCAGCCAGCGCAGCGCCGGATGCTGCCCAAAAACACGTCCCAAGAATTTATAATCAAAGCCCTGAATTATTGGAAGCATCGCAAAACTATAGCCGAAAATTAGTTGAAGCGAGACCGGAGTTGGGCGAATTATTACAGAAGTTGGGCCTTGAATATTTTCACCAGCTAGGGAGCTTCTGAAAAACTCCCGTCATCCCGCAGTTATTCGCTGCGCTCACCCCCCCGGATCAAGTCCGGGGCAGGCTCTTCGGGGCCAGACTTCGTCTGTTCTGCGCTTCGCTTGTGATGCGGGATCTCCCTGCTGGAAGCCGCATTACTTCGTAGGTGGAGATGCCGGATCGAGTCCGGCATGACGGCATTGAACGCGCCTTCCCGCTAATCCGCGAAGAGCCAACTAAAAGGTCGCCGGATTCAGAAAGTGACTTCCACCGTGACAGTGTCGGCATAGCTGCCGGCTTCGGCAGTGGGGTCGGCGAAGACTCGGCCATAAACCGTGAAATTCAGCCCGGATCCCGGGCCCAGGCCGGTGCCGGCTTGCCTTTCTCCCGGCACATTCCCCCAGACAACGTTGCGACCGGCATTCTGGTACAACTCGTAATCCACCAGATAGCTGCCATTGGTCATTTGGCGGGTTCCGGTCAGCCCCCCATTCAGGCCGATTTCGAAATCGGTACTGTTGCTGCAGCGCACGGTAATGCTGGAGGTGCTGTCCGCCTGGGTCAGGGGGGTGTTGCGGGTGCCGAAATCCAGGTCGGTGGCGGTGACCTGGCACTGATCCGGAATGTTGACCTGGGCGGTCAGCGTATAGGTATCCGTGACTGAGCCGGCTCCTGCACTGCAACTCTGATTGAAGCCGCCGGTCCTGACTCGTACTTGGGAGCCGGTCATGATCGCCTGATGCAATTCCGCGCGGGTCGTGCCTGGCAGTGGTGCCGGCAAGAGGCCATAAAGCGTGACGGTACCACTGTCATTAAAGGTAAAGAACGGCATGCTGACGTTGACGCCCACCCCGGTATTGGTGGCGCCGCCGGGCTGTCCCACTACGGTGGAGCGGGCGGCGGAGTCGTACACATTGAACGGCAGAGACGGCGGCTGACCACTGGTTGCCAGAAGGCGCCTGGGCAGCATGCCGCCACTGCCGTCCGTGTTGACGTGCACGCACATGGTGTTCTGGTTGGATTCGAAAAAACCGCGGCTACAGGACCAGTTGATGGTTACCTGGGTGGGAACATTGCCCCCGGTAAAGGGATCCACGGTGCCAAAATCCAGTGTCGGGCTGCCTTGCAGGGCACATTCCACCGCCGCATGCCCCGGCCTGGCCAGCAGCAGGGCCAGGCTGCACAAGAGCAGGCCAGACGTTTTCATTGCTCATGCTCCACAGACAGGGTAGCGGGGTTACCGTTTACCGTGAATGAAACATTGCGAACCTTTGCCCCCTGTGAGCTGGGCAGTTCCATCGGCAGATAGCGGTTGGGCAGTACATAACCTGCCAGACCGGAATGGAGAGTGTGCCGTTTCCCCTGGTCATCGTCCCAGAAGGCATCGGCCAGTCTGGCGTGGGCGTTGCCGGAATTGCGGATCACCAGCTGTCCATCACGGTAAGCGGCTGTCAGGGCATGGGTCTGATCCTCGGTCCCGACGAAGACGGGGACGGAAATCCGTAGCAGAACCTGAAGCTGGGCACCGTTATCGGACTCCTTGTCCGGCACTTCACTAATGACCAGGCGATAGCTTTTTTCCGTTTTCGTATCGGTGGGACGCTGCCGCACCACGCGAACCACCTGTTCGCTATTGGCCGGGATCATCGTGACCGGCGGGGTCACCACCAGTTCCTGTTGCTGGCGCAACGTCGACTCGCCCTCTTCCTGGTCCCAGGCAAAAAGCTGGAGCTGGTAGAAGCCTTCCTGGTTGGCGCCATTGGTCAGCGTGAAGGTGGCATTGGGTTGTGTCGGGCTCATGTGCAGCCGGATGGGGGCTACGGTCAATTGCCCGGCCGACAGTGATAGCGGGGCCAGCAAAAGCAATGAGGACAGCAGAGCGGCAAGGCGTCGAGTCATGATGGCAAAATTCCTCTATTCACTGGTTGTCTCTGATGGCGAAAGGCACACATGGGGGCCAACACGCTGCAATGTGCCTGGCGCTGGCGTGAACTGGAAGCGGGCGGTGCAGAGACTGCCGTCCTCGATGATCCCTATCTCGTTCCAGCCTTCCTTCAGGCCCTGGACAAATGCTTCCCCATCGTAACCGACAACGGTGGCATCAGCATCGCCGAACAGTACCCGGCTGCCTGCGGTGACGTGGCTGCCGTCCGGGCGGGTTACCACCACAATGGCACTGTGTTGCTGTTTTACAGGGAAGTGAGCGGTGACCCCGACCAGTTCCGCCGGTTTGATGGTCAGTACGGTTTCTTCCACCTGGGCGTCAACGGGCAGGTCATCAATGTCGATGGCCAGCTTGTTTTCCGTGTAGGGAATCAGGTCCGGCAGCAGCAGCTTACCGTTGCGGTTGGTGTGCCCGATAATCCGGTTAGCCCGCCGTACGGGAACATCGGCGAAGCCGCCAGCATCGACGATGGCAAAACTGTTGTTCATGGTATTGGCGGCAAACACATCCTGGTAGTTGGTGACCAGGGAACCGCTCAGGTTGGCGAAGGTATTTGTCTCGTTGTTATCGCCGAAAACCCCAGCCTGCACATCGGCGTAGGGGGTCCACCAGCGGCCGCTGGCCTGGCGGATACCGTCCGGGTCCGGGCTGTAGGCAAGATCCCAGCCAAGATCCCAGAATTCATCAACCTGCTGTTGCAGGGTCAGTACCGTGCTGGTGTCATCCCCGGCTTCATCATGGCTGAAGCGGGCGCCCGCCTGAATCGGCCGCTTGCCGGGACGTTCAAAGTAGTAGTTGAACGCGGCCAGCCAGGTGCGGTCGTCGCTGTCGTTGAGGTTCTGATTGACGCTGAGCGTCATGGAAAGCTGGCGCCAGAGTGTGCGGTTATGGCCAATAACGAGAAAACGGCTGTTTTCCCCGCTGAAAAGATCCGTATCCAGATAGCTGGCATTCAGGCTGCCATGGCTGTCCAGGTTCACACTGGCATTGATTTGCAGACTGCTTTCCACACTGGGCCGGACATCCAGGCTGTTGCTCAGGTCCCGGTAGCCTTCGCTTCGGCGTGTGTACTGGCCGCTGATTCCGTAGCGGCGGGTACGGAATTCGTGACCCACAACCCACTGGTTGCCTCGGTCGGCGTCGTCTTCACCATGGGCAATGGCCAGGTTGGATACCCCCCAGAATCCCGGGCGGGCGACCACACCGATACCGCTATTGAGCAGGGACTCGCTGGCGCTGCCGGTGGCTTCCAGAGTCAGTTTTTCGTTAACGCCATAGCGAGCCACGCCGGTGGTGACAGGTTCGCTGTCATAGTCGTTGGAGCGCACACTGTAAAAGCGGCGTGGGGTACCGAGACTGGCGGAATAATCCCAATAGCCCTGGCGCAGCAGCCTGGGGCTGACATAAAAAGGGACGGTCTGGGTGACCTGGCGGCCCAGGGTATCGGTGGTGACGACCTGGGCTTCCCCCAAGCCGGTAATGCGGGGGGAGGTCTCCAGCACAAAAGGTCCGGGCTGAATGTTCTGGTCGGTCAGTTGCAGGTCGTTGACGAAGACTTCCAGTGCAGAGGGCAAGGTGGCCGAGCCACTGATTTCCGGAAGCGGAAAGGTAATCAGGTCCGGGCGGGAAGCAAAATTGCGGGATATCTGCAGCCCGGCCAGTCGCACCGAGGGGGTCCAGTTCAGGGCTCCACTCAGGGTATCCCCCACCACATAGGTTCGCATCCGGTCCGGATCGGTATAGCGCCAGTAGCTGTCCAGGCGAATATAATCGCCGTCGTTGTCCGGGTCGGTGTCGCTCCAGCGCACAACCCCGCTGCTGCTGAAGGCGCCCCAGTTACCAAAAAAACGGGCCTCATGGCTGGCGGATGTGTTGGTGTTGCCGTTTTCCGCACGGGTGCTGTAGGCATCGTAGTTGAACAGGGCGCCTTTCCCCCGCTGCAGTGGAGTATCGCTCTGGAAAATCCCGGCGGTGAAACTTTGCCGGGGCAGCCAGGCTGCGGGGACCACCAGGTTGATCTGCTGGGCATTGTTGTCATAGCGCCCCGCGATCCCGAGTTCACTCAGGCTTTGCCAGCGTTTTTCGGGGGGGGAGGGAAACTGCAGCCCGGCTTTGGCCAGCGCTTCGGTATCCACAGCCAGCTCCTCACCGTACACCTGGACGGGCAGCATTTGTGAGGTGGCTGAGCCATTGAGAATCAGTTGAGGGTAAGCAATAAAGGCAGCAGTGCCCTGGCCCCGGGCCTGGGCCCTTAGCCTGGCAATATCCGACTGGGAATATTGCTGATTGAGAGAGACCCGTGGCCCCGTGGGCGTCTCAGCCTGGGCCAGTTGCCGGGAATCGCTCCAGGCATGGCCACTGGTAACCAGCAACAGAGTCACCGTGCAGGCGCGGATTCGCCGCCCCTGCTTCCCTGGCAAGCCCTGTTGCAATGGATTTGGCGTCACCTGGTCTCATCCCTGTCTTCCCACCCCGCTACCTGTCTGTAGCGGGGAATTACGCGAGTATCATCAGAACGTGACGGTTACGGTCACGGTGTCGCTCAGGTCCACCCCGGTATCACCATCAATATTGTCAGCCGCATTGATGGTGGCGGTCTGGGCCGGGATCAGGCCGTATACGGTGTAATCCTGCTGCGAGCTGTTGCCGGTAGCGGATTGCACGCTGGTGTCATCCCATGCCGTGCTGTTGGCGGCATCCTGGTACAGCTCATAGGCCACGGAGGAACCGTTGCCCGAGGTCATGTTACGGCTGCCGTTGGTGCCGCTCAGGCCGATGTCATAGGCGGTACCGGTGGAACAGGTCACACCGATATTGCTGGTAGAAGTAATACCGCCGGTGTTAACCGCCGCCTCGGTCTGGCTGCCGAAATCCAGATCGGTCGCTTCATCAATGGTGCATGACGCGGTCAGGTTCAGAAGAACCTGAAACGTCTCGGTCTCAGTGGCCGCCAGGCTAGACAGCGGTGCGCAAAGCAGGGTGGTGCCGATTGCAGCAGCGGTAAG
>JAXHUV010000483.1:0-1001 GCA_034189445.1 Pseudomonadota bacterium | reverse complement strand
AATCGGCTTATACTAAAGGAAGCCCTGGCAGCTCTCAGGCAACAACTAAAACAGGCTATTTATGGCGGCAAGAACCCTGAATATAAACTCGGCATGGGATTTGGTTCTTAACGCAGTTAACCACAGCAATGTGACACTACCATTGCCGGGCACTGATAAAGAAGCAATAAAACTCAACGGCCATGGCACCTGGCACCTGATGCAACCGGCCACCAGCGAGGCCAGGGATCTGCTCTCGGTCTTCCTTCCCCTGTGCCGGCCAGTGCCGGATGATGGCCGCCCCAAAGTCATCGGCCAGCTGGGCCAGAGCCTGGATGGGCGGATTGCAACAGTGACCGGCCGCTCACGCTTCATCAACGGCGACGATGGCATTACCCATCTCCACCGGATACGTGCGGTTTCCGATGCTGTGATCGTAGGTGCCGGCACCGCTTCCACCGACAACCCCCGCCTTACCGTGCGTCGCACCAGCGGCAACAACCCGGTCCGTGTGGTCATCGACCGCAACCGTCGCGTCCCGGACAGCCACCACCTGTTTACCGATGGTGAAGCGCCTACTCTGCGATTGGTCGCTGGCCGCTATGAGAAAAGCGGAAATCCGTCTATCGGTTCGGGTGTTACCGAGATCCCCTGCCTGGGGGACGCGGATGCCGGGGAAGCCATGGATCCAGGGTTGATCCTTCGGGTTCTGGCGGATTTTGGTTTGAAAAAGCTGTTCGTGGAAGGTGGCGGCGTTACCGTCTCCTCGTTTCTCAACGCAGGTTTGCTGGACCGGCTGCACGTGCTGGTCGCCCCCATGATTATCGGTAGCGGCAGGCCGGCCTTCTCGTTACCGGAGATTGACTTTCTGGATGGCGCCCTCCGGCCCCGGGCGCAGATGGTCAACCTCGGCAGTGACATGCTGTTCGATCTGGATTTTTCCCGCGATGCGTAGGTCGGATCAAAAAAACCACTCCGGGCAAACTGGAAACCAGCACTAACGCCCCATACCCCACACTCAA
>JAXHUV010000482.1:0-1003 GCA_034189445.1 Pseudomonadota bacterium | reverse complement strand
CAGCTGTACAACTAACTAGTTCTGTGTCTGAGGCAGTTACCAGGTGTTGACTGTCCAGCTGTACAACTAACTAGTTCTGTGTCTGAGGCAGTTACCAGGTGTTGACTGTCCAGCTGTACAACTAACTAGTTACCCGCCCTATCGCGCATGGATGATGGACACGATCAAGCCTGAGGTCAGCCTTATAACCCGCCCCGGCGTTTGGGTGGGCCAAGACGGCGTGGCGGGCGCGCCCACGACCACGCTGCACCTCAACGGCACTGTGCTGGCCAAGGCCGCAGGGCCTGTCGATGCCACCGCCCGGACAGAGGCCGCTCATGGGGTGTGCGCGGGGGAATTCTTTCCCTTTGGCTTTGGCCCCGGTGAACTGCCCGCCGATCAACGCCCCGATGATGCGCTCGCCTTGTGTTTTGACAGCCCCCCGCAGCAGGAAGAGGTGGAAATCCTTGGCGCGCCGACCCTCAGCCTGACGCTTCGCGCGGATCAAACCCATGCGCAGGTGGTGGTGCGACTGTGCGATCTACGGCCAGACGGAACCTCTGGCTTGATCACGATGGGGCTTTTGAACCTCCGCCACTGCAACAGCCACGATGCGCCAGTGGATGTGGTGCCGGGCACGGACATGGAAATCACCCTTCCACTGGATCACATCGCCTATCGCTTGCCCGCCGGGCACCGCCTGCGGATCGCGATTGCGCCCAGCTATTTCCCCTTTGCCTTTCCCAGCCCCACACCCGTGACCCTGCACGTGACGGCAGGCGCGCTGACCCTGCCACAGCGCACGGGTCCCGAATGGACGGGCTTTGGCCCACCACGTGCCGCCACCCCCTTGGCGACTGAGCCCCTCGCCCCGCGTGTCGAAACCAAACGGATCATCCATGATCATGGTGCCCGCACTATCACGACCGAAATCATCGGCGACGACGGCATCACCCGCGATACCACCCACGGGCTAGAGACCGGCATTTGCGTCCATGAGACATTCACCATCCCCCTAGACACC
>JAXHUV010000481.1:0-1007 GCA_034189445.1 Pseudomonadota bacterium | reverse complement strand
AGGCTCTGGATAAAGTTGTGGGCTTTCTTCGACTCGGCGCTCATACAATCTCTGTTGGACAGGGGTTGAATCTTGAACCGCGTATTATACTCACAAATCCTTTCCGGACTCATGCATAGCGGGAAAGTCTTGAGTACAATGGAGTCTGTAACCTAAACCTACTTAACCTTTCTGAACAGGAAAACCTGATGATTTTGCTGACAACCAACTACGGCGCCATCAAACTGGAACTGGACTACGACAAAGCACCGGAAACCGCCAAAAACTTTGAACAGTACGTTCGCGATGGTTTTTACGATGGCCTGATTTTTCACCGTGTGATCAGCAATTTCATGATTCAGGGCGGCGGTTTCGAGCCAGGCATGACGCCGCGCAAAACCCGCGATTCCATCCAGAACGAAGCCGATAACGGCCTGAGCAACATGCAGGGCACCGTTGCCATGGCACGCACCATGGATCCGCATTCCGCCACCGCGCAGTTCTTTATTAACGTTGAGAACAACGGCTTCCTGGACCACACCGCCAAGAATGCCGAGGGCTGGGGTTACTGTGTATTCGGCAAGGTGGTTGAAGGCACGGACACGGTCAATGCGATCCGTGCCGTGCGCACAACCATGCGCGCCGGCCACCAGGATGTGCCTGCCGATGACGTGGTTATCGAGAAGGCCGAGGTTCTGGAGGACGCGTGACCACGCTGTTTATTTCAGACCTCCACCTTGAGGAATCCCGCCCGGATATCACTGAGGCATTTCTGAAATTTCTCGACGAGAAAGCCAGCGGTGTTGAGCAGCTTTATATCCTCGGCGACTTCTTCGAGGCCTGGATTGGCGACGATGAACGTACCCCCCTGCAGGAAACCGTCGCCGCCGCCCTGAAGGAAGTGAGTGAGAACGGTACCAGGATTTTCCTGATGCACGGCAACCGGGACTTCCTGATCGGTGAGGATTTCTGCAACCGTGCCGGCGCCACCCTGCTGGATGACCCCACGGTGGTGGATCTTTACGGCA
>JAXHUV010000480.1:0-1008 GCA_034189445.1 Pseudomonadota bacterium | reverse complement strand
CTTGACGTACAAATACGACATGCCTGTCTTCGGCTGAACGAAGGTCCTCATGTTCTGTTTGCTGTCTAACCGAAACCCTCTGTTGATGACATAGTGAGGTTGTTGAGTCTCCAACACATTTCTAAAGATGGCGTAGCTGAGGGGGTTGATCCGCTTTTGAACCCCTTTGCACGAGACTTTGTCCCTTTCTTGTGTGTCATGGTTACTGCAGATGTAGCACTTGGGGCTCAGTGCAACGATCCTATCAGCCACAGCTTCCACCTTCCACAGACCTGGCTCGCGCTTCTCGTGTTGATACGTGGAAGCACAACATGGAGGTGGTGGGGAGGGTGGGGTAGTTGGGTTTGTGAAGGTAGACGCCCCTGCAGACAAACTGGCGATGGTCTTGTGCTCTGCACACTGGGTGGCAGGCAGCCACTTGTGTTTGTTCTGTTCAAAGTGTGATCGAAGCGTTGGTTTGACGATCTCCTCCAAACTTGGTGCAGAGAGGGCAGCGTACATGGAATCTGTATCACATGTAATGATTTGAAAGTCTCTCTTGTGTACGTAGAAAGCAAGGAAATCGTAGTAGAACTGAAGAAGGCGAAGCTTGGCGTATCCATAGACAAAGAGACCAATCTGAAGTGGGAGGTTCAGGTTAACTGATTTCTTTCGAAAACTGACCTCGTAGTGAGTCGAGCTGATGGCTGTCAGTCCTTTGAACCGAGGATTGTTGACAGCCTGTTGGGCTCCTGCCTCGTCCAGAATGTTGACTGTAGAGTGACGCTCCTTTGCCATCAGCGTGCGGCCGTAGGATGAATTTCCTGAACACAAAGAGAGAAGAAAACAGGTATCAATTTTATGTTATCAGAATAAAAGTAAAACACACACACACACACACACACACTAACACACACTCTCTCTCTCTCTCTCTCACACACACACACACACACACACACACACACACACACACGAACACGCACGTGCACGAAAATGAGCACACACGAACACACACACACACACACACGC
>JAXHUV010000048.1:0-12976 GCA_034189445.1 Pseudomonadota bacterium | reverse complement strand
ACGGCTTCCTCGCTCGGCCCCTGGCGCGAGGCGGCTCCTTCAACCTCCAGCAGCGGATACCGCTCCGCCTGCCGCCCGGTGAGCATGGCCCGGGCCTCGGCGACACGTGCAGCCGCAAGTTGCAGGTCGTTATTGGCTTCGAGCGATTCTTCAACCAGAGCCACCAGCGCCGGATCGCCGAAACCGCGCCACCAGTCGATGGCGATTTTTTTGTCGGCCTCGAGCTGTGCCGAGGACCAGTTTTCCGGAACCGGGGTTTCAGGTTTCACCCTGTCCGGGGCAAGTGAACAGCCGCCGAGCGACAGCACAATCCCGGCGGCAAGCCATATCCTAGCGCTCATCAGCCCTACCTCCATCTGAACGTTCGGGGGTCGTAGCCGCCGGAGCGTCATCGCCGGAACGGCCGCCCAGGAAGTCGGTGATACGGCGAACCACCACATAGAACAGTGGAATGAAGAAGGTCGCCAGAATCGTCGCCGAGATCATGCCACCGAGAACCGCCGTGCCTATGGCAATGCGCGTGGTGGCACCAGCGCCAGTGGCGAAAGCGAGCGGCACCACCCCCATGGTAAACGCGACCGAGGTCATCAGAATGGGCCTCAGGCGCACACGGGCGGCTTCCTTGGTAGCTTCTAACAGTTTCATGCCCTGATTCTCAAGCGAGCGCGCAAATTCCACCAGAAGTATGGCATTACGCGCGGTAACGCCGACGGTAGTCAGAATGCCGACCTGGAAGAACACGTCGTTGGGCAGTCCCCGAACCATGGCCGCGAGCACCGCACCCAGTATGCCCAGCGGAACCGAAAGCATAACGGAAACGGGAATGGTCCAGCTCTCATAGAGCGCGGCGAGTGCCAGAAACACCACCAATATCGACAGCGCGTAGAGCAGTGGTGCCTGGGCACCGGCCTGGCGTTCCTGATACGACATGCCACTCCAGGCTCCGGCAACACCGTCCGGGAGTTGGGCAATCAGGCGTTCGATCTCGGCCATGGCCTCGCCGGTGCTGTAACCCGGCGCCGGTTCACCCTGAATCTGGCGTGATGGAACGCCATTGAAACGTTCGAGACGTGGCGAGCCATACTCCCAGCGCCCACTGGTGACTTCACTCAACGGTGTCATGGTGCCATCGGCGGTCCGCAGATACCACTCGTCGAAGTCTTTCGGCAGCATCCGGAATGGGGCATCACCCTGGAGGTATACCCGCTTGACCCGGCCCTCATGAAGAAAGTCGTTGACATACTGCGAACCCCAGGTCACGGATAACAACTGATTGAGTTCGGCAAGCGATATGCCCAGGACCTGTGCCTTGTCATGGTCTATGTCGACTTTATAGCGTGGATTGTCGGCCAGACCATTGGGGCGAACCCGGGTGAGAACCGGGCTTTGGGAAGCCATTTGCAGTAGTTGACCCTGAGCCGCCATCAGCGCCTCATGCCCGATCGCCCCGCGATCCTGCAAGCGCAGCTCGAAGCCCAGTGCCTGCCCCAACTCCGGGATCGGTGGCAGGTTGAATGCGAAAACCCGGCCGTCGCGCACCAGACCGGCAAGCGCCCGGTTCGCCCTCTGAATAATGGCACCAACGCTTTGGGTTTCGGGGTCACGCTCGCTCCAGGGCTTCAGATTGACGAACGCCAGTCCCGCGTTCTGCGCCCGACCGGCGAAACTGAAGCCGGCAACGGTAAAGATCCCCCGCACCTCATCCTGCTTGAGAAAGTAATCTTCGATTGTCTTTATCGAATCAATGGTACGCTGCTGGGTCGCACCCGGGGGCAACTGATACTGCACCACAACGAACCCCTGGTCTTCCGCCGGCAGGAAGCCGCCGGGCAAACGGGCGAAGAGAACCGCCACCAGGGCGACGATACCCACGAACGCCAGGGAGTAGAGCCAGGCATGGCGTGCGGTATGGCCAACCAGTCGGACATAGGCACGGGTCAGACGCCCCAACCCCGATTCGAACCAGCCAAACCACTTTTGTAGCAAGGTTTTATCGTGGGAAGGTTTCAGCAGCCGGCCACACAGCATGGGGCTCAGAATCAGGGCGACCAATACAGAGAGAACCATGGCCCCGGCGATACTCAGGGAAAACTGCCGGTAAATCGCCCCGGTGGAGCCGGGAAAGAAGGCCATGGGAATAAAGACGGCGGAAAGGACGACACCGATGCCCACCAGGGCGCTGGCGATCTGCCCCATGGACTTTCGTGTTGCCTCCATCGGGCCAAGCCCATCCTCATGCATAACCCGTTCGACGTTCTCCACCACAACAATGGCGTCATCCACCAGCAGGCCGATGGCCAGCACCAGACCAAACAGGGTGAGCATGTTGATGGAAAAGCCGAAGGCCGCCATGATCGCGAAAGTGCCCAGCAGCACCACCGGGATTGCGATCGCCGGTATCAGGGTAGCCCGCCAGCTCTGGAGAAACAGCAGCATGACCAGGACCACCAGCGCGATGGCCTCGATGATCGTCTGGACCACCGCGTCGATGGATGCCTGCACGAAAGGTGCGGTCTGGTAGGGGTACCGGATCTCCACCCCTTCGGGAAAGTAGGGCCGGAGCTCCTGGATGCGCGCCTTGACAGCCTCCGTGACACCGAGCGAATTGGCACCCGGCGCCAGGTTGATGCCCAGGCCGGCCGCTGGCTCGCCATCATAAAAACTGTCGATGTGAACCGCGCCACCGCCCAACGCGACGCGGGCAACATCCCCCAGGCGCACCCGGGAGCCGTCGGGCATACTCTTGAGCAGAATGTTGCGGAACTCTTCAACTGAGGTGAGCAGGGTCTGGGCGGTGACCGTGGCATTGAGCTGCTGCCCCTTAACCGCGGGCAGCCCGCCAAGCTGGCCGGCGGTAACCTGGGCATTCTGCGCCTCAACGGCAGAGCTCACGTCGGCAACCGTCAGGCCGTAATTGTTCAGCGCTGAAGGGTCCAGCCATATCCGCATCGCATATTCCGAGCCGAAAACCTGCACGCTGCCGACACCGGTCACCCGGCCTATGGGCTCGGCCAGCTCGGAGCTGACGAAATCAGCCAGATCCTGTTTGCTGAGGCGGCCATCGGTCGAAACGAAGGCCATCACCATCAGAAAACTGGTGCTGGCTTTCTCGACACTGATCCCCTGCTGGCGCACCACGCCCGGGAGCCGCGGCTCAGCCAGCTTGAGCTTGTTCTGCACCTGGACCTGGGCAATGTCCGGGTCGGTACCGGCTGCAAAGGTCAGGGTAATCGTGGCATGACCCGAGGAATCCGCTGTCGAGCTCATATAGAGCAGGTTGTCGAGGCCGGTCATCTCTTGCTCGATGACCTGAACCACGGTATTGGACACCGTATCTGCCGATGCGCCCGGGTAATCCGCCTGAATCTCTACGGCCGGTGGCGCCACCGTGGGATACCTTTGCACCGGCAAAACAAAGATTGCCATGATGCCGGCCAGCATGGCGACGATCGCCAGCACCCAGGCAAAAACAGGTCGGGAAATAAAGAAATTGATCATCCCGCGGAGCCCTCTTTTCCGGAGGAGTTCGTCTTCGGAGTATCCATGTCACCGGCTTGCCCATTGCTGGCCGGCTGCAACGGTATATCGGCCGGGACTGGCTTGGCCTCGGCACCGGGACGAACCTTTTGCAGACCGGAGACAATCAGGCGATCACCCGGTTCCAGACCCTTCTCAACCAGCCAGAAAGCGCCAACCGCCCGGCTTGTTTCCAGCTGACGGCTCACGACTTTACCTTCGGTGTTCACCAGCAGCCCCGTAGCCTCTCCCTGAGGGTTACGGGTTACCCCCTGCTGCGGGGCCAGGATTGCATTTTCCCGAACCTCCTCAGTTAACCGGACGCGCACATACATCCCCGGCAAGAGGTCCTCATCCGGGTTGGGGAACACCCCCCTCAGACTGACGGAACTGGTACTTTGGTTGACGGTTACATCCGTTACATCGACGCGGCCCCGATGAGGATACGCCGAGCCGTCTTCGAGCAACAAAACGAGCTCGGCCTGATCGGAGCCGCTCTGTGCACCGGTTCCTTTGCTCAGGGACGACCGAATCTGCCTGAGTTTATCGACCGGCAGCTGGATATCGACATACATCGGGTCGAGCTGCACCAGGCGAGCCAGCGGCTGGGTCTGGTTGGCGGTGACCAATGCACCTTCTGTGAACAGTGTCGGGCCTGTGCGTCCGCTGATGGGTGCCTTGACTTCAGTATACTCCAGCTCGATACGTGCCGTTTCCACCATGGCCTCGGAACGCGAAACATTCGCACGCGCACTTTCCAGAGCCGAGAGAGCTTCATCACGCTGGCGCTTGCTTACCGCATTCTTTTCGAACAAATCCGACGAGCGTGCCCACTCCCGCTGCGCCTGGCGCAGCTCGGCCCGGGCACGCTCCAGTTCCGCCTGTGCCGTGTCATAGGCGGCCTGATAACGCTTGGGGTCGATTCGGTAGAGAACATCGCCCGCATTCACCGCCGCGCCCTGTTTAAAAAAACGCTCCTGCAAAATACCGGTGACCTGTGGCCTCAGTTCTGAGATGCGGTAAGCTGCCGTCCTGCCGGGCAATTCCATCGAAAGGGTCACCTGCCGGGGCTGCAACTCAACCACACCCACTTCAGGGGGCGGCGGGGCAGAACCCGAGGCACCCGCCTGATCGGACGGACTGTTGTCGCAGCCGGCCAGCAACACGACCACCGCCCAGACCGGCAGGATATGGACCCCGAATATACGCGCCACCAGGCTCTTCTCTATCTGCATGTCAATAACCTCTCAATGAGCGAACGACCCAAAGACCGTATAAATTAAGTATGCACTACACTAGAACCAGGTCGACAGAACGATTGACCCGAACTGATCGAAACGGTCCTGTTCCCCGAACTCCTTGCTGCGCCACAGGTAGGTGTACGCCACCTGCCAGCGATCCCGGGTCAGCGCCGCACCCACCTGGGCATCGCCGACCCATTCGCGACGATCCACGGAGTGACTGTCCTCAAAGGTATTGCCATCAAGCAGCAAATTGTGAGCCATGTAGCGACCTTCTACGGCAGCAAATGTGTACCAGCTGAAGCCCTGGTCACGCTGAAAGGACGATCGCCCACCGTGCGCGGGAGCAACGGAGGGGATGCCGAAACTGCGTTCAAGCCCATCCCCGAAGCGAAGCGCCAGGCCGCTGGAAGCATAGGTGTACAGATTACCCAGCGCAAACCCGGCAGACGGACCGTATTCCACCTCCAGACCGGCAAGAGACTGCTGAATGCGCCAACTGCGCTCGTAACCGACATTGACAACCGGCTCATTGTGAAGCTGATGTTTCCAACCCTCCGGCTTTTCGGAAGCAATCAACTCGTGAAAATTTCGCTGGATAACTTCGGCGCCGGAAGCCGGACCCACAATGCCCACATCAAACTGCAGACTCTCTGCCAGCCGCCAGCCATCATGCTGACTCTCGTTCAGCAGCGAGATTCCGCCGAGCAGCAGGCCGGCGTAAGGACGATCATCCTTAATCAATGTTTCGGTTTCAATATCTTCTGGCGTATACATCTGTTGGCCGAGGCGGTAGGCCACGCCAACAAGGCTACTGGCCGACCAGCCCGGCAGCACTTCCGCGAAACGACGCGACCAGTGTCCATCAGCGGGCTCAAAGGCCCAGATTCCCTCTATGCCGTTGGTATAGTGACCATCGCCACCTGCAGAGTACAGATCGTTTTCCACTTTCAGAGTGAGCAGGCCGTCGGCGGAGGCCGACGTGGTGAGGGCACCGAGCAATAGACCCCAGCACCAATGGGTCTCCACATATCCGAGCTGCACTAAAGAATCCTCTGTCAGGACCAGATCGGGCTTGCCGAAAAAAATGTTTGCGTCCAGCCTTTATCCCGCCTCGAGAAGACGAACCCCTGCTTCAGGCAGCTCTGCCATGATGAATGGAATGAGATGCCGGCCCGTAATTGGCGTTCACTCTAAACTGAACAGAGTGAACGATCAAGGTGGCGATTTCCGTAATTATATCTTCGTCCGAGACCTCAGGCGGGCAGACCACACCCTACTGACAGACCAAACTCCGCTGGCCGGTGGCGCTGTTTACGAATGTCACTCTATGTTCTGCACCTGCTCGAAGAATAATAATTTACAATCCTTAAAAACCAGATGCTTGCCTTAGTTTTTGTATCGATATTCGCCCAATACTACCCATTTTACTACCCATGGATAGAAACTTTGTCTCTGATTGGCCCAATCGGTTACTACCCATGATTATAAACTGGATAAGTGGGAAACTGGGAATCTCTGATCCTTTTCCGATTTACCAACACCTTGTCTCAACCGAAAAAACCTGCTGGCAAGTCTAGCAAGAGCGGCACTCCCGATGCACCACTGCGGATACAGCGAAGTTTGTACTGACAGAACAAACCTTTGATTTTATTGTATATTTTTTGATTTTCCTCTTGCATATTTGAAACTTCGTGCGAGTATTTAAGAAAACGCAGGAGTTCAAAATGACCAAGTTGAAGACCATTTGTTTTGCTGTAACTACAGCCGCGCTCGTGGGTTGCGCTGCCATGCCTCGACACTATGACGATGAATCATCCCGCGCACTGAATCTGGCCCGTGCCGGGGGCGTCTACGATCAGGACCTGCGGGATTCACCAGACGGGACACGCTCGTATCGAAAGGGTCTGTTATTGAGCGCCCTCAACCTGGCCAGTCTGGCTACCTCATTAGATGCGCCGCTTCGTCATCTTACCGGCACCCAGACGCTGCTCTTCAACGCCACTGACATCATGATGACGCCGGACAACCCTTCGGCAAGACCCAGCCTGATGGGCTGGATGCCGGAATCACTGGCGGCGAACGAGGATGACGCCTATGACCACTATGTTGCCGTCGTGGATGAGGCCATCACCCAGGCCGCCGAATCGATGGCAATTACGGCAACGAAACTCACAGACGTGAAGACGCCGGAGATTGACGGGCACCCGCTCATGCTGTGGTCGGTAACAGCGGAGCGATATGGCTGTGCCGATAGCAACTGCATCATCGCCTACAACATCCAACAGCCGAATCACTGGAAAACACCAAGCTATGTCATCAGCGGTGAAGCAGCCAGTTACAACATCGCTGCCAACCACCCCGAGAAATACTCCCGACTGGTATTTCGGCAGTCCGGCCATGAACGTACCTTTCCAGTAGATGAGTTCTACGGCGCTGTCAGCGCTGACATGCCTCCCTGGATAGTAATGTACTTTCCACCGAACACCGTGATCCAGGAC
Organism: Pseudomonadota bacterium; assembly: GCA_034189445.1. GTDB lineage: Bacteria > Pseudomonadota > Gammaproteobacteria > Pseudomonadales > Oleiphilaceae > Marinobacter. The sequence goes on along the minus strand of JAXHUV010000048.1, from coordinate 5,718 downwards.
GGCGAGCCGCTCCCCTATCCGGTGTTGTATGAACAGGGTCAACAGCTGATGTTCAGGGAGCCCGGCCATGAGTGACTGGCACGATGAACTTGAGTTGGCACTGCTGCCGCTGGAGGACCTGAGAGTCGATAGCGTCTACATGACTTTTGTGATCAGCAATGCCCTGAGCGAGCGAGGCATCTTCCATCAGTGCCGGATCGGATCCGCGGAGGACCGACTGAGCCGAATGACCACCGCTCCCCATTGCTGGGTCGAGCTCGAACAGGGCTGGTGTATCGATCTCCGGCTCAGACAGTGGCTGGGCGATGAGGACGACCTCCCTCATGGCGTATTCCAGCCAACCAACTACCCGCGAGCTCGATACCAAGGCACTGCGTTGGTGGTTCCACACCTGGACGTGGAAGATTTGAGGGCGATGACGAACGATGCCTACAGCAAGGTGAAACTGCCGTGGCTGGCCGGGCAATCCGTAGCCGCCTGACGCCGGGCAAAACTTGCATTTTCTCAGGTTCTGGTAGCTTCAATGTAAAGAACTATCGAGGACAAAGCCATGGTGAGAGTGGCAAAAATCGCAGCAGTGGGGCTCACCGGGATCGGCGTTGTGGAGCTCGCCTTTAGGGGTACCGAGGCAGCCCTTTACGCATGGTATCTATTGTTCGTGCTGTGGGTGGTCGTACTGTTCATTCGCTTCGCACTGGCCGTAGTCGGTGCTTACAAGACGTTTTTCGCCAAGGGACCCGATGGGGAAATGACGTTTCCTGAATTCGAACAAAAGATGGCGTCGTTCAGTCGAGGCAGTGATGAGGAGGCAACCGGCGCGGGCAACAAGGCAACTTCCGGCAACGGGAGCAATGGCGGTACAGAGGATTTCTTCGATGACGACAGAATCAACCAGATTTATCGAGCGGACGATCCGTTCGGGGAGTTTCTCGACTCTTGAGGTGGTTCCTTATGGGTACAGATCAGAAGAACCAGAGGTTCGAACCCGGTAACGGCCACCAGAACCACCTAAACCAGACCGGCCAGAGAGAACCACTTATAACAGACTGAGGAACCGACGATGTTTATTCGAGCCTACCTTCGGGCATCCACGCAGGAACAGAACGCGGAGCGAGCCCGGGAGTCACTGGTACAGTTCGCAGCCAACCACGGTCAGCGCATTGCGGCTTTCTATGTGGAGAACGTGTCCGGCGCCACCTTACACCGCCCCGAGCTGATGAAGCTGATTGCAGATTCCGGCGAGGGCGACATTGTGCTGGTCGAACAGATCGACCGGCTGGCTCGCCTCAAACAGAGTGACTGGGACTCCCTCAAGCAAAAGCTGGCCGCCAAGCGGTTAGCCATCGTCTCCCCGGAATTACCGACCAGTTGGCTCGCCCTGGAAAAGAAGGACGACACCGGTTTCACCGACTCCATTCTACGAGCGGTCAACGCCATGATGCTCGACATGCTGGCTGCCGTGGCCCGCAAAGATTACGAAGACCGTCGGCGCCGGCAGTTCCAGGGCATTCATAAAGCAAAAACGGAGGGCAAGTACCAGGGGCGGCAACCAGACCTGAAGCGCAGACAGCACATCGCCAGCCTACTACGCAGTGGTCACAGCTACAGCGAGATCCAGGAGATGCTGAGTTGCTCGCGGCACTTGATTGCGTCTGTCGCCAAAGAACAAAGACAGGCCGATGCTGCTGCGGCCTGAAACCAACAAAGTGCCCTGACAGGGCAATCAACTATTGGAGACCTTAATATGCTGAATCTATCTGCCACCCTGATTGCATTCCTGAGCTTTGTCGCGGTTGTGCTTTTTATCTGCGTTATCGCCTACCGCAACGCCGACCGGCTGGAAGCGTTTGTGGAGCGCAAGTTTCCAAAAAGCGCTTCCCGACCGAACCGTAGCCGCGAATAAATATTGGGCAAACTGTTGTTCGCTGCCGTTTCCATTATCCGCAGTCTTCGCGCTTTGGCTCAACCGGACAGGTTCATTCCGGCTGCCAGGAGCAATCTACCCAGTGTTCTTTATAGCGTTTCACAAAGTTTTTCATCTCCCGAATGTTAGCGGCAGGTTCTCGGCAGGCACGGGCACAGGTAGAAACGACATCCTGGTAGAACTTCGGAGCGACAGCCCTAACTCCGTCATAATTCATAAGCAACTCCGGAAGGCGCTCCGTGATTTTGGCTCCACGGGGCGCCATCACGAGGCTCGGCGGCTCTCCATAGGTGTTGATCAACACGTATCGCCAGCTTGGGTCTGCGGCTCCCTGGCGAGGGACAATCTCACAGGGGCATGCATCTCCGCCGCCGGATATACCTTCATAGACTTCCTTGAGGGCCAGTGGTCTGTGGGCCATCAGGACATAAGGCCCAGCCTCTACATATCTGCCCATTCGTTCGTCGTACTCGATGCCGAGCAATGCTTCCAGGTCAAAACGAGCATGCCGGTCAAGGGACGCCTTTCCCGAGGTGAACCATTGAAGTTCCCGCAGGGTGATCCCGGCACGCCTGGCAATCTCTGCAGGTGGATTGGGCCAGCACGCCACGAGGTTCTTGGCAATCTCGGCCGCGTTGTCATAGTCACTGTCATCCCAGAAATCATCATCCTCGACAACATCTTCCGGTGCCGCCTCACCTGTCAGTAGCCAGGTACTGCCATCAAACCCATCGAGGTTGAAATATCGGGGCTGACTGGGCGGCAGGGAGGTCTCCCAGGATGACAGCCATAGACCAGGTTTCCAGTCGAGCCCACCGGTCGCTGTAGGCACCGGCACTTGCACCGGTAACGCCAGCCACTGCTGGATTCTGTCTTCAACCTCACGGCTGTTCACGCCCCTGTGACCCTCCTTGATACGATAATCGTGATCATTTTGCGCATACCGGCAAAGGGCTTTGATGGACCCGGTAAGAGACCGGTCATTTCCGTCGCGCTTCCTCAGCAGCCACCGGCTGGAGTCCTGGGCTGAACGCAGAGACGCTGGGAGGGATTTCTCCTTGGCGTCGGCGACCTCAACCTGGACTCCGATTTTTGCCATGTCCTCTACCAGCCCAGGGCTGGCCGTCGCGATGTGGCGGTTGACCCGAAGGGTGTCGGGGCAACCACGCAAGCCTTCCGCGTTACGCCATGCATCCAGGAGAACATCCCGGAAAGCTCTGGGTTGATCGACTGGAGTGAACGTCATCCAGCGAATGGGCAAGCCGCTAACAGTAATGCCATAGAGTATGAGGGGGCTGAGCCCGTACCGATTCGCGTCCTTGATCTTGATCGGGTCCCGCACTGACACAATGCCATGCTCCGGATGGTGGAAAAGGAACTTGGCAATCGCTACGTAGAAATGATGTTCTCGTGGTGAAAGCATCGCCTGTCGATTCATTTTCAAGTTAACCTGCCTCTACGGCCTGCTCTGTAGCGCTCAACCCGCTGCATCCCGGCCCCGATATCTGGCTTCTCCCGCCAGTTTGAGGTGTAACCTGGATCTGCGTGCTGATACGCTCCTTCAAGGCAGGCACGTGTGAAATAACGCCGATCAGCTTGCCGTCCTGCTGCAGACCCGAGAGAGTTTCCAACGCAGTATCAAGGGCTTCATCGTCCAGCGTGCCAAAGCCTTCATCCAGGAACAGCGAGTCCACACGGACATTCTTGCTGGCCATATGGGACAGACCCAGAGCCAGGGAGAGACTGACGATAAAGCTTTCACCACCGGAAAGATTCTTCGTGGGCCGAATCTCCCCAGCCTGGTAGTTGTCAACCACGTTGAGCTCCAGGGGCTGAGCATCATGACGGACCAGCAAGTAGCGGTCGGTCATTTTTTGCAGTTGTCTGTTGGCGTGGCCAATCATCATTTCGAAGGTCAACCCCTGGGCAAAGTTTCTATACTTCTTACCGTCTGCGGATCCGATCAATTCGTGCAGGTTTTCCCACCTGCGACACTCTTTGCCCTGGGCCTCAATAGCTGCTTGTTTCTCTTTTATCCTCTCTTTGGCGGCCGTATTTTCGCTCAGCTTGTGCTTGAGACCGGCAATGATGCCCCGCAAATCCCTCAGAGACTCCTCGTACTCCTTGAATTGGGGTTCGAGCTCTTCCAGAGATTTGTCGGTCACTTTTCGGGCCATCTCTGTGGCCAAGCGCGCCTCCCGATCCTTTTGCCTGGCTTTCAGATCTGTTTGACGCTCATCCAGTTCATTGGCCTTAACCGCCAGCTCACCTCTCCGCTCAGAGGTCAATCTGGCTCCCAGAAACTGTTCTTCATCTGAAAAACCAACTGGCGTAAGTGCTTCGGAGAAATCAGTTTCCATCCTTCCCAGTTCCGGCTCTCGCTGGTCGATCCGCTTTCTCAGGGATTCGACATGGGCCTTTGCGGTATGCCACCTTTGCTGTAGTTGATTATGCTGATCTCTGGCCTGCCTCTCGGCACTTTCGGCGTCAAATACCGCCTTATTCAAACCGCGCTCTTCTTCGTCGGGATTCCTGTCGTCGTAAAGTGCTTTGCGCTCATCATTTCCTGCGGCAAATTCCGTTTTCAGTGTTTCCAGGCGCTCCCGTTTTTCGGCAAGGGCAGTGCTTTGGGTTTCGATAACCGCATCCAGCCTCTTGATCTCACTGTCGAGGTCGGCAACCTGTTTCTCGATGTCTGCCTTCTTCTTGACTTGGGCCTGCCATTCCTTCAGCCGTGCTTTGAGGGTCTCGAGCAGCGATGAAATGTCCGTTTCAGGGATGTTCTCAATACCAAGCGGCAGGAGCCTGGAGGAAACGGCGTGCCTGCGTTCGGCAAAGTCTGCACGGAGCTTTTCCAAGCTGCCCTTTACCTCGGCAAGTGTTCTTTCGGCTGCCTTTTTGTCATTAGCGGCCGCTGACTCCAGCTTTTCAGCCTCCGTCAGGTTTTTACGGGCCAAGCTTTCAGCTACTTCGAGCTTCTTGATGGCGGCTTCCTGATCCTCGGCTTTGTTGATCAGTTTGGTCAGCGCTTCAATCTTCTGTTCGGTTTCATCAGAGGGGGGCACATTCCCTTCCGCGAAGGGATGCTCGGTCGCCCCACAAAGTGGGCAGGGCTTGCCGTCTTCCAGTTTCGCCCGGTGATCTTCAAGCTCCGCTATTTTCGTCAGGAAGGCCATTTCACGCAGCAGAGTTTCCTTCTCCGTACGATATTCGCGCAGCAAGCGGCCCTCCAGTAGCTGGCTCAAAACATCTTTGCCTTGCTGAAGCTGCTTTGATGCGTCCTCCAACTCCTGCTTCCGAATGCCGGATTGCTTCTGACAGTCGTCGAGTGACGTTGTCGCCTGTTTCAAAGCGTTCTCGGCCGTTTCTTGATCGCTCTCTTTCTGAAGGGCTTCGCTTTGCCTAAAGAGCAGGTCTCTCAACTGCTCTTCAACACCGGCCAGGCCGCTGATCAGCCATTCATCCCGGGCATGCTCCTTGAGATACCCGTCAACAAGCTCCAACGCCTGTTGGGCCTTGATACGCTTCTCCTGTTCCTTGAGCCGGGTTTGTGTATCTGCGTCAATCTTTGCCGAATCCTTCTTGCAGGCCTCATCACCCGCCGTAACTGCCTTTTCCTGATCGGCAAGCTTCTGATCGAGGGAGCGAACCTTTTGCAATATCGGTGCGGCCGCTTTCAGCTCTTCTTTGGCCCGAGCGGTTAAATTAGCAGCAAAATCGAACTTTAACTTCTTGAATCCAGTACAGCAGTTGGCCAGCCCTACACTCCACACCAGTTCATTAAGATTCCTACG
>JAXHUV010000479.1:0-1009 GCA_034189445.1 Pseudomonadota bacterium | reverse complement strand
ATGGGATATGGAATATCGAGTAGCAGTCTTTCTTCGCAGCCACCCTATCACAGTCTGTGACCTGAGTAACGACCCTTCTATAGGCTTACTAATGAATGGATGATGGGGGAGGAAAAAAAAAACTCGCTTAATTCAGTTTAAAAACCCCTGTGGCATAAACCAAGCTAGAACAGATCTCTTTACCTGCAGAAGTGCAGCAGTAGAGCTTAACCCATTAATCCCCAAATTTTTTTTCAAGTAAAAGTTATATGATATTATTGGTCATAACCAGCAATGAACATATATTAGTATAACTGGGACGATGGGCACGAATGGGGTGGGGTTTTTCTTCTTTCTCATAGTACACACAGGAACAAAAATGAAGACCCTAGGGAACCTTTACTGAAGTAAAATACACTATTTTTGATAAAAACAAACAATCAAAAAATAAAGTATTATAACTCAGTGCAAATATAAGACCTGGTATCTGACAAACGTACTAGAAAGTGCAAAAAAATCAGCTCCACAAATAAAGTCACAGTTGCTTTCATTTCAATCATAACAAAACGGGAAACATTCGAATATTCTCCTATTTTCTTCATCCTAGAGAGAGAGAGAGATCTAAATGGCGGGAGGAGAGAGAGACAAAAGCGAGAGAGAGAGATCTAAATGGTGGGAAAAGAGAGAGAGAGAAAGAAAGAGAAATAAAGCGACAGAGAGGTAGAGAGAGGAGAGAGAGTGAGTGTGTGTGAGAGAGAGAGAGAGAGAGAGAGACAGAGAGAGAGTTCTGACATTCACTGACTTAGTAGTGCAGTCTCAGCATTGTTGAACGTACACACAAGCAAAAAAACACAGAGACACAAACATGCGCACGCGTGTGAGTCTACGTGTGTGCGTGTTTGAGAGAGTGAGAGAGAGAGAGAGAGAGAGCAGGCTTGTTGTCTACAGACTAAAAAACATTTCGGCATTGTTCCGAGTCAAAACTCATGACGCGTTAGATCTAGATCTAGTTTGACGTCACTGAGTTGTC
>JAXHUV010000478.1:0-1016 GCA_034189445.1 Pseudomonadota bacterium | reverse complement strand
AGTGAGACAAGAGACTGATGATACAGTGAATGACGTGTGACTTGCTAGGTGAGTGAGACAAGAGACTGATGACACAGTGAATGACGTGTGACTTGCTAGGTGAGTGAGACAAGAGACTGATGTCACAGTGAACGACGTGTGACTTGCTAGGTAAGTAAGAGAAGAGACTGATGACACAGTGAATGACGTGTGACTTGCTAGGTGAGTGAGACAAAAGACTGATGACACAGTGAATGACGTGTGACTTGCTAGGTGAGTGAGAGAAGAGACTGGTGGCACAGTGAATGACGTGTGACTTGCTAGGTGAGTGAAACAAGAGACTGGTGGCACAGTGAAAGACGTGTGACTTGCTAGGTGAGTGAGACAAGAGACTGATGACACAGTGAATGACGTGTGACTTGCAAGGTGAGTGAGACAGGAGACTGATGGCACAGTGAACGACGTGTGACTTGCTAGGTGAGTGAGACAAGAGACTGATGAGACTGATGAGTGAGACAAGAGACTGACGGCACTGTGAACGACGTGTGACTTGCTAGGTGAGTGAGACAAGAGACTGATGGCACAGTGACTGACGTGTGACTTGCTAGGTGAGCAAGACAAGAGACTGATGGCACAGTGAATGACGTGTGACTTGCTAGGTGAGTGAGACTAGAGACTGATGACACAGTGAACAACGTATGACTAGCTAGGTGATTGAGACAAGAGACTAATGACACAGTAAATGACGTGTGACTTGCTAGGTGAGTGAGACAAGAGACTGATGATACAGTGAATGACGTGTCACTTGCTAGGTGAGTGAAACAAGAGACTGATGACACAGTGAACGACGTGTGACTTGCTAGGTGAGTGAAACAAGAGACTGATGGCACAGTGAACGACGTGTGACTTGCTAGGTGAATGAGACAAGAGACTGATGACACAGTGAACGACGTGTGACTTGCTAGGTGAGTGAGACAAGAGACTGATGGCACAGTGAACGACGTGTGACTTGCTAGGTGAGTGAGACAAGAGACTGA
>JAXHUV010000477.1:0-1017 GCA_034189445.1 Pseudomonadota bacterium | reverse complement strand
TGTTCATCCGGGTGCACCCAGCAGAATCGACCGCTGACGGCACCGCCGGCTTCCGCACCAGCAAAGGCGTTTCCGGACAGGCTCAGTCCGTTTTGGCCTGGCTCAACTTTCTTTTTGTCGGAGAGCAGGAAGGTTGCGGAACCGGTGCTCAGCTTAACATCGCCTTCGGTATTGGCTTTTCCACCCACAAAGCAGTTGAGGGTGATATCACCACTCAGCCGGAAGGCTTACTGATCAAGCTTGCGCGACAAAAAATCGCGTTCCACCGTCAGTCGGCCGATTTCGCGGTACAGCTCGTCAGTGCTGGGCTCATCGGATTGCTTGCCGGCTTTCTCCCAGCAGATAAACGTCCTTTGAAGCCTCCGCAAACTTCACCTCAATCTTACCAATAGGGCTTTTCTGCGAGTCCTTGGCGAGATCATCACGGATCTTGCCGAGCAACTAGGCAGCAGTGGCCTTTTTACTTCACAGCAACTCCGAGAGGTTGCGACTCTTGCGAACGTAGCGGATAGACGCATAGGTGGCCAGTAATCGTGCATAGACACCCTTACGAACATAGTGCCAACGGCCCGGGCGGCTGAACACCATGACTTCAACAACACCCGCCTCCATCGCGCTGCGCCTTTGTGAGAAGTCGGTTGCCTTCACGTTGGCCGTTCTCATATATTCGACAGATCCAATCCGATGTCACATGCCCGCTCGAACTGGTTTATGGTAGAATTTGCCCAAGCTAATGGACGATAGTCACTTTCAGAAGGATCTGACCATGAAAGCCCTCACACTCCTACTGCTACTGATCCCGCTGATTGCCTGCACGTCGCAAACCCTGACCAGCGAGTCTCTCTCCCGGGCAGAGATCGAAGCCATTCAGGAACGGGTACGCCAGGCTCATCCGCAACTGTCATCCGCCAAACAACACGAAGTGGCCGAACTGGTCATCCGGGCGATGGACAATATGGTCTTTATCGAGGGTGGCAGTTTTATGATGGGGGAGTTCGGGGTGCCCTGTGAGCCTGG
>JAXHUV010000476.1:0-1029 GCA_034189445.1 Pseudomonadota bacterium | reverse complement strand
GCCCCAGCGGCTCGCCCTTCGGGAGCCACAGAGGGCCTTGATAGCCGCGTTGCGATGTCTCGATTTGGAGCCACCAAACCTTCGCCACCCCGCCTGGCTCTCAAGGCCCTCTGTGGCTCAGCAGATCAGCGAATTAACCAGACGGGACACTAGGGAGGTGTACACATGCAACCGCAGGTAGAACACATGCTGGAGAAACTGGAACACCTCTCACCCGACCGATTGGCGGAAGTGGAGGATTTTATCGATTTTCTAAGTCAACGGGATCAAGACAGGCGTTTGCAGCAGGATTACGCGCAGGCATCCGAGGACGCATTCAACAAGGTATGGGATAACGACGACGATGCCATCTACGACAGCCTGTAAGTTTGGCGATGTGGTGCTGGTGGGTTTTCCCTTCACCAACCTGCAAGCCACCAAGAAACGCCCGCTGTGGTGATCAGCAATATCGCCTACCAGCAAGGCCGACCTGACGTTATCCTGATGGCGATCACCAGCCAGATACGTCAACCGCTAGCCTTCGGCGAATATCTTTTAGAAGACTGGCAGCAGGCCGGACTGCTCAAGCCCTCGGTACTCAAGCCGTTGATTTCCACGCTTGAACAGTCGCAGATTGTTAAAGTCATGGGGCAACTGCCTGCCTCCGACCTACAAGGTTTGCAGAACGTGCTACAAACAATTCTAGGGCGCTGGCAGAAAGCGCCTAGCCGGATGGGCGCACATATTATTATGCAACCCGTTCCCTCAGGCTATTACAGTACTCTCTGACTCAACCAAATCCCATCAGCGTTCCAAGAGGGGCACTGAAAATAAGCGTCCTGCACACACGCTGTCCGGGTGTTGATATCGTCAGCGCATGCCATGCGCCAGTTCACCCTCGAAGGGAGCTGTTTCTGGATTACATCCGGTACTTCGTGATCTTCGAGACGGATTCCGACAAGCTGATCAAGAAGATTGCCGGTTACCATCAGTTCCATGCGGTGCGTGAGGCTGTTCGTGCAACCGTCATTGCCGCTCGGGATGTGAGTG
>JAXHUV010000475.1:0-1044 GCA_034189445.1 Pseudomonadota bacterium | reverse complement strand
GGGGGAAATTACCTACTCCCACAAATATAAGAAAAATAGATAAATAAATACAGCTTCTTTTGAAAAGGAATAGGTCACTAAAAAAAAAAAAAAAAAAAAAAAATCAGTAAAAGGAAACAGAAAAAAGAAGAAAAAATAAAATATAAACAAGTGAGTAAATAAATGAATGTTTGGACGAATAAATCAAGTAATGATCGAATAAATAATGATATAAGTTGATAAATAAACACATACACTAACCGAAAATAAAAAAAGGGTTATAGAAATTAAATCCAAGCAGCTCTTGAATCAATCATGTGCCAGGAAAATAAAGCTGTTTACAGCAGAAAACAAAATACTGTTATTATTATTATTATTATTATTTTTTTTTTTTATATATACTCTAAATAGACTAAATAAACCCCAACATATCTACCTACCTATCGAAAAAGACTCCTTGCATTTTGCACTCAAATGAATAATCTCATGCCGTATCAGTTTTTCAGTTTATTTTTTAATCTACATTTTATGTCAGTTTGCGCTTTTATGATTAAGAAAATAAATGTTAGTTTTTCACTATCAGTATCAAATACAATGGTGCACAATAAAAAATGTTCAGCCTCCTTATATTCTTTTCGAAGCTGTCTGGTATCTTATCATAAAGCTGTTCAATATATGTAAGCTTTGTAACAGCACCAGAAGCACAATTAAAAAAAAAAGACACACAAATGGAAAACATAGCTCACATTTACGTAAAAATATACATGTGTAGGAAAATATCTTTAGAGAAAATAAAAGTTGGAAAAAAAGCGAGAGAAAAAAAAATGACATAAAGCAGATTCGAACCCTCCATCGTAGAGATCTTGAAGCAAAGCAGCCCAGTCGCCCTGGCTGGGAAGGACGCCTTACCGATCCGCCACCATGCTGAACGCAAAGAAAGGGGAAAATGTAATACTAATACTCGCTGAATGCGAAAAGCCAGTAAAAACCGGATACTTGTTCAGTTGTTGCATTGAACTTTGGAAAACACCACTAGTTTAACAGTTTATTATACATTATTATCTT
>JAXHUV010000474.1:0-1045 GCA_034189445.1 Pseudomonadota bacterium | reverse complement strand
CGGCCAATTCCCGGGCGTTGGGACCATGAAGGCTCATCGGCTTGGAGCCCTCATCGTCAAGGAAAGTCGCGAGCTGATTCGCGACCCGGTTACCGTTGCGTTGGCCGTGATCATGCCGCTGATCATGCTTTTTCTGTTCGGCTATGCGGTCAATCTGGATGTGGAACAGGTTGCCGTGGGCATTTACGATCTGGACAACACGCCGGCAAGCCGCGAACTGTCAGCCCGTTTCGACAGCTCGCGGTATTTTCAATTAGAGCAGAAAACGACCGATCTCCGCGATCTGGAGTCGGCACTGCAAAGCTCGACCATCAGCATGGGCGTGGTGATTCCAGCCGGCTTTGCCCGGCAACTGCTCAGGGGCGACGAGGCGCCTGTCCAGGTGATCGTGGACGGCGGCTATCCTGTTCTGGGTCGATTGGCATCGGCCTATGCCGAGGCGGTAATCACAAATTTCCCCGCCCCGCGTCAGAGCGCCGTTCGGGTCCAGGCCAGGGTCTGGTTCAATCCCTCCCTGCGCAGCGTCAATTTCGTCATCCCCGGATTATTCGCCGTGATCCTGATGGCGTTCCCACCCCTGCTGACCGCCCTGGCGATCGTGCGTGAGAAAGAGACCGGTACGATTGAGCAGATCTATGCATCGCCGGTCACCTCAACCGAGTTTGTTGTCGGCAAGCTGGTGCCCTACGGTCTGGTGGCTTTCCTGGAGATTCTTATGGTCATGGTGGTGGGGTTTGCCTGGTTTCAGGTCCCCATTGCCGGCAGCCCGATACTGCTGCTGACGTCCGCTTTCGTTTATGTGCTGACCACGGTGGGTATCGGCCTGTTGGTCTCATCGCTGGTCCGTACCCAGTTGGCGGCCATGTTGATAACGCTGATTGTCACCTTGATGCCGTCGTTTTTGTTTTCCGGCTTTCTGTTCCCCCTGTTCACCATGCCTCTTGCCCTGCAACTGTATAGCTGGCTTTTCCCTGCCGGTTATTTTATGGAAATCTCCCGGGGCATCGTGTTGAAATCAGCCGGCCTTGAAGCCGTTCTGCCGAAT
>JAXHUV010000473.1:0-1047 GCA_034189445.1 Pseudomonadota bacterium | reverse complement strand
TAATCAGATCAATGAGTTTGACCTCACCGTTCTCCCTGGCCCGGGCCTTGAATAACTCTTCTTCACCCGCTTTTACGGTGCGGGATTTGAGTTGGCGCTGAACAATCTCCAGCCCTTCATCAATCTCTTCCTGGTCGGTGCTGGCGCAGTAACGTCCCAGCAGAAACTCCACCACGTAGGTAGGCACCGGAAACTGGCGGCTGAAGGTTCGCACCAGGTCTTTACGCACGAGGTAGCCATCCAGTGCGGCTACCGCTTTGTTATCAATCTCATCCAACACCATCACACATCTCCCCCACCAATCCTTGTGTCGGTCTGGGCCACCAGAGCCCCGTTATCATCCAGCAACACCACCACGGCGCTCTGGCCTTCCATGTCTTCGTCTTCCACCACTACCGATGCTCTGCCGTCTTCCTTCAACGGCTTGGTGCTGAGCACTACGCTGCTGGAGGCTTCCCCGGCGCGGGTTCTGATGTCCAGCTCCAGTCCTTTGTACTGACCTTCCACTGCGACCGTGCAGCGAAGCCCCTTCCAGACCAGATCAGTGAACTCAATCGCAGCCTGAGCGCCTGCACCACCCGTTACAACCAACTGCAAGGTCAGGCACTCCTGCAGGCTCAAGCCGCCGTGAGCGTACTCCTCACCATTTTTGTAGCAGCTGACACCATCGGCCAACGCGAAATCGTGGCTTGGGTTCCAGTACCAGGGAAACACCCGTTCCTGGGTGTCTACACCCGCCTTGAGCGCAGCGCAGCGGCCCCATTTGCTGTCGGCAAGTACGCTTGGCAACTGGGTTTTGGGCAAGCCTCCGGGCAACAACAGCCAGCCATGGTCGGTAACCACCCGAACCCGCTTCCAGCCGGCAGCCAGTAATTCGGTAATCCGGGTCTGAACCTCCTGCAGCAGGTTGTCCAGGTGCTTAGCCAGTTTCCAGCCCCGGTCGTGGCCTTCATGGTCGATATCGCCGAACTCGCACCAGGCCAAGCCCTGACCATCACCGTTATCCGTGCGGTCGAGCACTCGCCAGCCAGCCTCTTTCAACAGTTT
>JAXHUV010000472.1:0-1048 GCA_034189445.1 Pseudomonadota bacterium | reverse complement strand
GTAGCTCAGCGCAGAATATCCGGTTCCGAAATCATCGACGGACAGCCGTACGCCCGCCTGATCCAGCTGATACAGGATGGCTGCCGTTTCAATGGAATTGTCCAGAAGCAGTCTTTCGGTAATCTCGAGTTCGAGCAGTTCGGGTTTCAGACCGCTACTGCGGAGTGCCCCCATTACCGCCGCCAGGAATCCGGGGTGGCGAAACTGGCGAGGGGATACGTTCACGGAAATACCAATGTCCTTGCGGGCCGTTTTGCGCCACCCAACTGCGGTCCGGCAGGCCTCCTGAAGAATCCATTCGCCCACGGGAGTGATCAGCCCGGTTTCCTCGGCAAGCGGAATGAACCGGTCAGGCATGACCAACCCGAGAGTCGGGCTGTTCCAGCGCAAAAGGGCTTCCGCCGCCCGCAGCTGGCCGCTCTCGGTATGCACTATCGGCTGGTAGTGCAATTCGAACTCGTTGAATTCCAGGGCCCGGCGCATCAGTGATTCCATCTGGAGCCGCTCGTGGGACACTTCGCTCATTTCCGGCGAAAAGTGGGCATAGGCGCTCTTGCCATTGTGCTTGGCTTCGTACATGGCGGCATCGGCGTGTTGGAGCAGGGTACCGCTGTTGTCCGAATCCGTGGGGAATATGGCGATGCCGATACTGGTTGTTACGAACACTTCCTGAGCATTCAGGGTGAAGGGTGGCGAAAAGGTCTTCAGAATCCGCTCCGCTACCTGGGAGCAGGTGTCCGGGCCGGGTAGCCCGGGCAGAATGACCAGGAATTCATCACCGCCGAGACGGGCAACCGTGCTGGTGCCCCGGAGGCAGCTCGAGATCCGCCGGGCGGCTTCGATCAGAAGATTGTCGCCGGCGTCGTGGCCGAGGGTATCGTTGATGTGTTTGAAGTTGTCCAGGTCGAGGAACATGACGCCCACCAGGGTATTCTCGCGGCGGGCCTGGGCCAGGGCAAGTTTGAGGCGGTCCAGTGCGAGCATCCGGTTGGGCAGGCCGGTGAGGATGTCGTAGTTGGCCTGGCGGAGCAGTTGCTGCTCATACCGT
>JAXHUV010000471.1:0-1053 GCA_034189445.1 Pseudomonadota bacterium | reverse complement strand
GAACCCCGCCAGGGCATAGACGGAAAGCAATGGCAGTATGGTGCCCAGGTTGCCGTCGTGAGCCGCAAGCAGGTAAAGAATCAGGAAGATGACACTGCCAAAGGCCACTAACTCCATCACAAAGCGGGGCACTTGACTCATTACCTGAATTTTGCCCTGTGCATCCGCAAAGATGGCACTGGCATTCTCGAATCTGTCAGTAAAAACCCGCTGGCGACCGAGTAACAGCGCGTCCTTGATGCCACCGAAGCCTTCCCCCATCAGTTTGAAGCGCAGGCGCTGGGCTTCCGTGATGGTGCCACCGTTTCGGATCAGCCGCTGGCGTACGATTCTGTACATGGCCATATAGGCCACTGCAAATATCAACAAGCCGGTGATGGCAACGGCCGGGTTGAAGATAAAAATGGCGACAGCCATCAATGCCGCCATCACGATGCGGGCGTTCATCTGCATGAACGGATTGATAATCCCGTTGGTTATCCGCCCGCACTCCTGCGCAATCTGGTTGGTCAGCTGGCTGCTGCTGCCGCTGGCGTGGAAAAGCCAGGGCTGGTGCATGTAGTGCTTGTAAAGCCGGCTGCTCAGTTCCGCTCCCACCCGTGCGCCATACATGGACAGGCGCCAGATGGTGAACATGGAGATCATGGCCGCCAGAGTCAGTGCGATCAGTACGCCAATACCCGTCCAGAACAGGAAAGCCCGGGGGTCTTCAAGACCGCTGAGGCGGTAGAGGTCGCCTACCATGCCGTCGCCCCGGAGTTGGCTCATGTCGCCCACCAGGGCCATGAAGGGGCCAATGGAGAGCACGCTGCCCAACTCTGCGAAGGCCATAAGGACGACCAGGAACTGGAGCCTGCGTAACTTTTTGCGCTGCTCATCGGTTAGTAACGAGTACAGTTCTTTCAGTTGTTTAAACATTCAAGCGTCAGGCTCTGTTTTTGCCGCGAAATATTCCGTGAGTTCAGCCGTGGCCTGTTCCAGGCTTTGGGCATCCTGGTCTTTGCCGGACAGCAGCAGGTCTTCCGGGTTGGTTACGCCCCAGTTTATTTTCAG
>JAXHUV010000470.1:0-1057 GCA_034189445.1 Pseudomonadota bacterium | reverse complement strand
AAGGTGGAGCCAAGCAGTGCGGATGTCCTTGCGGTGCGCGATCCCATGATCTTTGTATCTCCTGATGACGGTAGGTAACAAGTTTGCTAACCAGTTGTTATCAGGAAGGTATAGACCATGCGTGTCAGTTTTGTGAAACCCCATTCACGAAAAAAAGGAGGCCGAGGCCTCCGTTCCGGATTTACTTGTGTACCGGGCTGACATTACCGCCCGGACTTGAGCATCTCCCAGTATTTGGCATACACCTGAAGCGCTTCATCGCCGATATCCACCTGGAATTCGGCGTTGCTCATGTCCTCAGGCGCCGGGTAACTGGCGCGGTTGTTGACCACTTCATCCGGCAGCATCTTGCGGGCGGCCAGGTTCGGAGTGGCATAACCAATCTCCTCACTGATCAGTGCGGAGATTTCCGGCTGCAGCACAAAGCTGATGAACTTGTGGGCGGCCTCCGGGTTGTTGGCATTCCCGGGAATCACGAAACTGTCCAGCCAGGCAATGATGCCCTCTTCCGGATAGACATAATCCAGTGCAGGCATGGTCTCTTCGGCCATAACCGCCTCGCCGTTCCAGATCATGCCGACATCGGTCTCACCTTCCAGATAGGGCACCCGGGGCGCATCGGAGTTGAAAGTACGAACGGAGGGCATCAGCTCGGTAAGTTTTTCGTAAGCCGCCTTGATTTCCTCGGGATTGGTGCTGTTGCCCGAATAACCCAGAACCCGCAGGCCCACGTGAAATACTTCACGCATGTCATTGGTGAGCATCACCCGGCCCTTGAACCGCTCGTCCCACAGATCGGCCCAGGCGGTCACCGGCTCGCCCTTGACATCCGCGGTATCCACCGCCAGGCCGGTGGTGCCCCAAAGGTAGGGAATACTGAATTTGTTGTCCGGATCGATATCCAGATTGACCAGTTCCGGATCCAGGTTGTCAAAACCCTCGATCTTGCTGCGATCGATGGGCATCAGCAGGCCTTCCTGGCGCATCTTGCTCACGTAGTAGGTGGAGGGCACGGCCAGGTCATAGGCGGCGCTGTCATCCAGCAGCTTGAGCTTGG
>JAXHUV010000047.1:0-13133 GCA_034189445.1 Pseudomonadota bacterium | reverse complement strand
GATTGTCAGCGGCAGACCGGCCGGCCTGGATGGTAAACCATGGCTCCGTTGGTACCCGACTCACAGAATAACGAGTAATCCATGGCAGTTTCCACTCTTGTGACCAACAGTTTCAGGCTGCAGCCTTGCGATGATGCTGGATGACCAGCCCGGAGATTCCGACTAACAGATTACGGGAGCGCTGGACCGGCCAGGCGATTGTAAACCGCACAGCAGAGTTGACAAACATTTACAGTGCGCTACCTACGACGACAATATTAAACACTATGGACTCTCTAAACAGTCTAAGGTTGAAAAATCGGCCGCACCCGGAAAGGACGACCCGTAACGAATAAGAGTAAGAGACAGGCCCGAGCAACATGAACGACGATCGCCAGAAAGAAAAACTCAGGCAGCATTTCGCACGCCGGGTAACAACTCAGGCCCGGGTTGTTCTGGATACCTGGCAGAAGGTTCACCAAGACCGGGACAAGGCCGCCGCCCACCGCAACGAGTTTGCCGCCGCCGCGGACAAGCTGGTGCGTTACGCCCAGCGTTTCGAAATGGACAGCCACGCCAGGGCCGGGCAGGCCACACTGGAGCTGATCAGACAGTGGGAACCGGGGTCGGTACTGGACGACAGCCTTGAAACACAGCTGCAGGATGCCATTGATACCCTGGCCCGGAGCACCCTGCGCAGGACAGATCTGAACAGTTCCGAGTCGCCCCACCAGTTCCGTCGCACCCCGGTCTACATTGCTCTGGCCAACCAGGAAATGGCAAGCCGCCTGATCCGGCAACTGGAGTTTTTCGGCTTCCGGGCCTCGGCTTTTGCCAATGCCGAAGACCTCACCGAAGCCTGCGCTCTGCACAAGCCGGAAACCATCCTGGTGGATGTCAACTTCGGCGGCACGCCCAAGGCCGGCATCAGTACGATCGAACACCTTCAGCAACGACACGACACGGCCATCCCCATCATCTTCATGAGCGATGAGGACGGCTCGATCGAGACCCGGTTACGGGCCTCCCGCTGTGGTGGTGAGGAATTCTTCTATCCGGCGGTTGATCCGGGCCAGTTGATCGAAAAGATCGAAACCTACACCCACGGCAATGCCGTGGAACCTTATAAGGTGCTGGTACTGGACGATTCCCGGGCCCAGGCCAAGTACATGGAAACAGTGTTGAAAAAGGCGGGCATGACCGCCCACATCATCACCGACCCGATGCAGATCATCCACGCCCTGGAGGAATTCTCTCCCGAAATCATTATTCTCGATATGTACATGCCAGGCTGCACCGGCATGGAAATCGCCCGGGTTATCCGCCAGCAGGACCGCTTCCACAGCGTGCCCATTATTTACCTGTCGGCCGAAGAAGACGTCAGCAAACAGCTCCACGCCATGAGCCTCGGGGGCGACGACTTCCTGACCAAACCGATTGATCCGAAGCACCTGATAGCCACCATTCACAACCGTGGACGGCGTGCCCGTTCGCTGCTGGCGCTGATGATCCGCGATAGCCTGACCGGCCTGTTCAACCACACTCATACCCTTCACCTGCTGGACCAGGAGATTGTCCGGGCGCGCCAGAAAGACCAGCCGCTGTGCTTTGCGATGCTCGACATCGACTACTTCAAGAAAGTGAACGATGCCTTCGGCCACCCGATTGGCGACCGGGTATTGCGAAGCCTGTCAATGTTCCTCAAGCAACGCCTGCGCAAGACCGACCATATTGGCCGATACGGCGGCGAGGAGTTTGCCATCATCCTGCCCAATACCCGCCCGAGCGATGCCCGTAGCGTTCTCAATGAAATCCGGGAGCGGTTCTCCGAGTTGCAGCAGCCGGTCGGCGACCGGGAATTCCATGTCACCTTCAGCTGCGGCATCGCGGCGTGGGAGGGCGACACCTCCCAGGCATTGTGCGAGCGGGCGGACCGAATGCTCTACAGTTCCAAGGAGCTTGGCCGCAACTGCGTGACTCTGGCCGATTCCTGATTCCCGGCCATCCTGCCCCCGTCATTTGCGCAGGACCTTCCAGACAATTTTCCGCCGGGTATGGCTCACAGCCCTTACCCGGCTGCTACCTTTTTTGAAACCAATTTTATGGAACCAACGTCGTATAGAAGTTCGCCCCGCCGTTCACGATAATGATTGTCATCAGCGGAAAGGCCCCGTTTCGATTCATTTTGCCGGCTTTTTACGACCAATGGACAACAGGGAAGATTGTCAAAAAGTGTTGATCTGAACAAAACAAGCACGCACCATTGGGGGAACATGCCGTCAACTTCGGCGATCCTGTAAAAAGACACCAGGGCAGACAGAACCATGTCGACAATTCTCGCGCTCCACGGCCCCAACCTCAACATGCTCGGCGAACGCGAGCCGGAGGTCTATGGTTACGAGACACTGGCGGATATCGACGACCGGTTGCGCTCACTGGCGGCAAAGCAAGGCCACCATCTGCTGCACCTGCAGTCAAACGCCGAATACGAATTGATAGAGCGGGTTCACGAGGCCCGGGCGGAAGGTGTGGATTTCATCATCATCAATCCGGCGGCCTTCACCCACACCAGCGTTGCCCTGCGGGACGCCATGCTGGCTTCGGGAATTCCCTTTATTGAGGTGCATCTTTCCAACGTGCATGCACGGGAACCGTTCCGGCATCACTCCTATTTCTCGGATATCGCCGAGGGCGTTATCTGTGGACTGGGTAGCCAGGGGTACGACCTCGCACTTCAGGCGGCCCTGAACCGCATTCACCGAAAACCCTGACAAAAAACGGGACTGGACTGACTATGGATATTCGTAAAATCAAGAAACTGATCGAGCTGCTCGAGGAATCCGATGTCGAGGAACTGGAGATTCACGAAGCCGAGGATTCGGTGCGCATCTCCCGCCGCCGCGAGCCGGCGGCCGGCACCCAGTATGTAAGCCATTACCCGGCGCCGGCCCAGCAGCCAGCGCCATCCGCCCCGGCCGCCGAGGAGCCGTCTGCACCAGCGGCTCCGTCCGGACACACCGTAAAGTCACCCATGGTGGGCACCTTCTACCGTTCACCGTCTCCC
This sequence comes from Pseudomonadota bacterium, assembly GCA_034189445.1. Classification (GTDB taxonomy): domain Bacteria; phylum Pseudomonadota; class Gammaproteobacteria; order Pseudomonadales; family Oleiphilaceae; genus Marinobacter. The sequence goes on along the minus strand of JAXHUV010000047.1, from coordinate 10,090 downwards.
ACCGCCAAGGCATTCGTGGAGGTTGGCCAGACCGTCAATGTTGGTGATGTCATCTGTATCGTGGAAGCCATGAAGATGATGAACCAGATTGAGGCCGACAAGAGCGGCACAATCCAGGACATCCTGGTCGAGAATGGCCAGCCGGTTGAGTTTGACCAGCCCCTGGTCGTCATTTCCTGAACGCGGTGATAGCTACTCATGGCCATGTTAGAAAAAGTTCTGATCGCAAATCGGGGTGAAATTGCCCTCCGGATTCTGCGCGCGTGCAAGGAGTTGGGTATCAAGACCGTGGCAGTGCATTCTCAGGTCGATCGAGAGCTGATGCACGTGCGGCTTGCCGATGAGTCGGTCTGTATTGGCCCCAACAGCCCAACCGACAGCTACCTGAACATCCCGACCATCATCAGCGCTGCCGAGGTGACCGATTCCGTGGGCATTCACCCCGGCTACGGTTTCCTTGCCGAGAACGCCGATTTTGCCGAACAGGTGGAAAAGAGCGGCTTCCGGTTCATCGGGCCGAAGGCCGAAACCATCCGTCTGATGGGCAATAAAGTATCGGCCATCAGCGCCATGATCAAGGCCGGCGTTCCTACCGTGCCGGGCTCGGATGGCCCGCTGGATGACGATGAAGAGCGGACTCTGCGAATTGCCCGCGAAATCGGCTACCCGGTCATGATCAAGGCCGCTTCCGGCGGCGGCGGTCGCGGAATGCAGGTTGTTCACTCAGAGGCTGCTCTGCTCAAAGGTGTCCAGATCACCCAAAGTGAAGCCAAGAATGCGTTCGGCGACCCTACGGTGTACCTCGAGAAATTCCTTGAAGCACCGCGCCACGTCGAGGTTCAGGTTCTTGCCGATATGCATGGCAACTGCATTCACCTGGGCGACCGTGACTGCTCCATGCAGCGCCGGAACCAGAAGGTGATCGAGGAAGCCCCGGCCCCGAACATCAACCCGGAATCCCGGGAGCGCACCCTCAAGGCCTGTACCGATGCCTGTAAGGAAATCGGTTATGTCGGCGCCGGCACCTTCGAGTTCCTGTATCAGGACGATGAGTTCTATTTCATCGAAATGAACACCCGGGTCCAGGTGGAGCACCCGGTTTCCGAAATGGTCACCGGGGTTGATATTGTCCGCGAACAGCTGCGCATTGCCAGTGGCCTGCCGCTGCAATACAGCCAGGACGACATCCGCATTTCCGGCCATGCCATGGAGTGCCGGATTAACGCCGAGGATCCGAGAACCTTCGTGCCCAGCCCCGGCAAGGTCAAGCATTTTCACGCTCCCGGGGGCAATGGTGTGCGGGTGGATTCGCATCTTTACAGCGGTTATACGGTCCCACCCTACTACGATTCCCTGGTGGCAAAACTGATTACCTGGGGCGACGACAGGGACATTGCCCGGCGACGGATGAAGAATGCGCTGGACGAACTGGTCGTCGAGGGCATTAAGACCAACCAGTCTCTGCATCGGAAACTGGTGCGCGATGGCGGCTTTAAACAGGTGGACTTCACCATCCACTACCTTGAGAAACTGATGCAGGATTAATCATGCCCTGGATACAACTCCAGATCCCGGCTGATCCGGACAATGCGGATCAGCTGGAAGATCTGCTCATGGCGATGGGCTCTGATGCCGTCTCCATGGAGGATGCCGCCGACCAGCCCCTGTACGAGCCAGACCCGGGCACCACCCCTCTCTGGAGCCAGACCACCGTGACCGGACTGTTCGAATCCGGCCGGGATATTGAACAGCTTTGCGCTGATATCCGGGAGGCCTGGCACCAGCAAACCCAACAGGCACTTCCCGGAATCGAAGTGACGCTGGTTGAGGACAAGGACTGGGAGCGGGCCTGGATGGACGATTTCCAGCCCCTGAAATTCGGTGAGCGGCTCTGGATTGTTCCCAGCTGGCATGACGCCCCGGACCCGGATGCCGCAAATCTGATGCTGGACCCCGGCCTGGCCTTCGGTACCGGCACTCATCCGACCACGGCCCTCTGCCTGGAATGGCTCGATGGTCAGGATGCCCAGGGTAAACAGGTGATCGATTACGGCTGCGGTTCGGGCATTCTTGGCCTGGCCGCCCTGCTGCTTGGCGCGGACCATGTTGTTGGCGTCGATACCGACCCGCAAGCCCTGGAAGCCAGCCGGGAGAATGCCCGGCGCAATGGTGTCGACGATGGCAAGCTGGATCTGTTTCTGCCAGCCGACGAACCCGAGACCAAAGCCGACATCATGCTTGCCAACATCCTGGCCCAGCCGCTGATCGGCCTTGCCCCCCACCTTGCATCCCGGACCAGACCCGGCGGTGACCTGGTACTGTCCGGTATACTGTCCGGCCAGGCCCGGGAAGTAATGGCCGCCTACGAGCCCTGGTTCATGATGGACGAGCCCGAACAGCGGGAAGAATGGATACGCCTCACAGGACGACGCAACGACAGATGACGAAACCGGTGTTAACGACTAAACTCCGACATTCGTAGCCTAGTCGCATTCAGGAAGAAGCATGACCCAGAGCAGCCTGCAGACACAGTGCCCGAATTGCCAGACCCGATTCCGGGTAACCGAAGAACAGCTTGGCATTGCCAGGGGCAAGGTACGCTGCGGGAACTGCATGAAAGTGTTCAATGCCATCGAACACCAGGTTATCCCTGGTGATGGCGGGAAGCCAAGCCACCCCCCCGCCCCGGAGAAACCGGCGGATGCTCCGTCAGCGCCGCCCGGCGCCGGTGCCAGCGAGGAAGATTTTGTCTTCGCCGACAACCCGGAAGAGGATGCGGCGGAAGGCCGTTACGCCGGCACCAGGCTGACCTTCTCCGATGACGAGCTCAGCGACAGCTTCCGCAGCTTCGGCGGGCACGACGAAGCGGATTACAAGGACGCTGATACCGACAGCTCCGACGACGAGGAAGTCGATGAGAGCTGGGCCGAAGCCATTCTTCAGGATGACGAGCCGGCGCCAGGGAAGCCGTCTGCTACGGATCGCCCCGAACCGGCCCCCGAACCAGAGGAACCAGCGCCCGAACCGGAAGCGAGACCGGAGCCCGGCCATGACCCAGGCCTCGAAGAAGAACCGGTGTTCGAGCAGACAGAAACACCCTCTTCCTCTGGCACCCGCCCGACCAAAGAATCTGATCCCTTCGATGACTTTGTCGACGAATCCGGTTTCGATTTCGATGACCCGGATCGGCAGGCCGACGCCCTCCATGCCGATGCCTTCCATGCCGACCCGCCCTTTCAGCATCTGCGTCGCGACCCAGTTGCCGTCGATTCCGGCAGGAGCGGCGTCCGGACCCTGGCATGGAGTATTATCGTACTCGCCCTGATCGGTGTCTTGATCGCACAGGTCACCTGGTTTCAGTTCGACCGCCTGTCAGCCATTCCCGGGCTGCGACCATTCTATGAAAAAGGCTGTGAACTGGTCGGCTGCGAGCTCAAACCACTGATCAATGTTGAAGCCATACAGAGCCGAAAACTGGTGGTACGGACCGATCCGGAAAACCGCTCGCAACTGGTGGTCGATGCCGTGATCATCAACCGGGCCGACTTCGAACAACCGTTTCCCGCCATCGCCCTGACCTTTTCCAACCTGAATGGCGACGTGGTTGCCCACAGCCTGTTCACGCCCAAGGAATACCTGGCCGGCGAGGGCAAACAGCTGGAAGTCATGCCAACGGATACGCCCGTGCGCATTGCCATCAACATCCGTGATCCGGGCCGCGACGCGGTCAATTACAACCTCCTCTTCCGCCCCCATGCACCGTAATGCAGTAAGGAAGTATTTACTCGACAGCCATTATCGACGGTCATCACAGAGCACGAAAGTCAACCAGAAAGGGCGAAAAATAATCAGTTTTTTCACCGCCCACCCCCTTCAATGATGGCCCACCCGGCGGTATCATTACCGCCCTTCGGATGCTGGATCGGTTACTTATTGAACAACCATTCAGCCCGACCTTTGCTTAACCCGCTGTGACACGGACTCAGATCATGCTGCCAACGGCAAAAATCGGGCCGTACACCTTGCCCAACCCGTTAATTGTTGCCCCCATGGCCGGCGTAACAGACCGCCCTTTTCGTCTCCTGTGCCGGAGGTTGGGCGCCGGCCTGGCGGTGTCGGAGATGGTCATAGCGGACAGCAAACTCTGGCATACGCGCAAGTCCCGAACACGCCTTAACCACCAGGGTGAGCCGGAACCCCGCTCGGTGCAGATTGCCGGCGGTGATCCGCAGATGCTGGCCCACGCTGCGCGTCTGAATACGGAATGCGGTGCCCGGATCATCGATATCAATATGGGTTGCCCGGCCAAAAAGGTCTGCAACAAGGCTGCCGGCTCCGCCCTGATGAAAGATGAAGCCCTGGTTCGCGACATTCTTGAGGCGGTGGTTCAGGCGGTGGATGTTCCCGTCACCCTCAAAATGCGCACTGGCTGGGACCGGGACAATCGCAATGCACTGGTCATTGCCCGGATGGCTGAGGATGCCGGTATTCAGGCGGTTGCCATTCACGGCCGGACCCGTGCCGATAAATACGAGGGCAGCGCGGAGTACGACACCATCGCCGATGTGAAGTCGCGCATAAGCATTCCGGTGTTTGCCAACGGGGACATCACGTCGCCAGGGAAGGCCCGGGAGGTACTTCGCCATACCGGCGCCGATGGTTTGCTGATTGGCCGGGCGGCCCAGGGCAGCCCCTGGATTTTTCGGGAAATCCGGCATTTCCTGGAAACCGGCAGGCACATGGCCGCACCGGAGCTGGACGAGGTCGAGGCTATTCTGACCGAGCATCTCCAGGCACTGCACACCTTCTATGGCGAGATCATGGGTGTGCGTATTGCCAGAAAACATGTGGGTTGGTACCTGCAGTCCCACGATCCGGGCAAACAGTTCCGCAAACGCTTCAACGTCATCGACGATGCGCTGGAGCAGAGAGACACGATTCAACGGTATTTCGCAGGCTTACGAAATGGAGAGGTATTCGCAGCATGAGCGCTGAGACTTTGGCAAACAACAACCTGAGCACCCTGACCAACGATGATATCCATCAGTTGCAGACGGTGAACACTAGTGGCAACACCGTCACCCTCCGTGAAAGCGTTGAAGTTGCCCTGAAAAACTACTTCTCCCAGCTGGATGGCGCTCCGGTGACCGAGGTCTACCAGTTAGTTCTTTCCGAAGTGGAAGCGCCGTTGCTGGAACAGGTAATGAAGTACACCCGCAACAACCAGACCAAGGCCTCCACCATGCTGGGTCTGAACCGCGGGACCCTGCGCAAGAAGCTGAAGCAATACCGTCTGCTATAATCCAGGCATTTGAAGAGGGCCTCCCGGACATCAATTGGAGAGGCTCTTATTCGTTCATCTCCAGCAAAGAAAGTGACCCATGGCAAACCAGGTTAACACCTCCGTCCGTCGCGCCCTGATCAGCGTGAGTGATAAAACCGGCATCGTCGATTTCGGACGTGCCCTGACCGAACGCGGCGTTGAGCTGCTCTCTACCGGTGGCACCTACCGGCTCCTGAAAGAAAACAGCATCCGGGTAACGGAAGTCTCTGACTATACCGGGTTTCCCGAGATGATGGATGGCCGGGTAAAAACCCTGCACCCCAAGATCCATGGTGGAATTCTTGGTCGCCGGGGCATTGATGATGCGGTGATGACCGAGCATGGCATCAGCCCCATCGATATGGTGGTGGTCAATCTTTACCCGTTCGAGGAGACGGTCGCTAACCCGGACTGCGACCTGCCAACCGCCATTGAAAACATTGATATCGGTGGCCCGACCATGGTTCGCGCCGCCGCCAAGAACCACAACGACGTCGCCATTGTAGTGAGCGTCTCCGACTACAGCCGGGTTCTGAACGAGCTGGATGCCAACGAGGGCCAGCTGAGCTACAGCACCCGGTTCGACCTGGCGGTCAAGGCCTTCGAGCACATGGCGGGCTACGATGGCGCCATTGCCAACTACCTGGGCGGTCGCACCGCAGATAACGACAACGCTGACTTCCCCCGCACCTTCAACACCCAGTACGTGAAAGTCCAGGATATGCGCTATGGCGAAAACCCGCACCAGCGCGCCGCTTTCTATACCGAGCGCAACCCCAGGGAAGCCTGCGTGGCCACGGCCAGACAGCTCCAGGGCAAGGAACTGAGCTACAACAACGTGGCCGACACCGATGCCGCCCTGGAATGCGTGAAGCCCTTCGCGGATCCGGCCTGCGTGATCGTCAAGCATGCCAACCCCTGTGGTGTGGCCATCGGCGCCGACATCCGCCAGGCCTATGATCTGGCCTTCGCCACCGATCCCACCTCGGCATTTGGCGGCATCATTGCCTTCAATCGTGAGCTGGACGCCGAAACCGCCAGGGCCATCATCGATCGCCAGTTTGTGGAAGTGATCATCGCACCGACAGTGGCTCCGGAGGTAGTGGAGATTGTCGCCACGAAGAAAAACGTGCGGCTGCTGGCCTGCGGTGAATTCGACCGCGAACGCGCCAGGGCTCTGGACTACAAACGCGTGACCGGTGGCTTGCTGGTGCAGGACAGGGACCTGGGCATGGTGGCCATGGAAGACGTGAAGGTGGTGACTGAACGTCAGCCCTCCGAACAGGAACTCAATGACCTGCTGTTTGCCTGGGAAGTGGCCAAATACGTGAAATCGAATGCCATTGTCTACGCCAGGGCCGGTCGCACCATCGGTGTCGGCGCCGGCCAGATGAGCCGGGTCTACAGCGCCAGGATTGCCGGCATTAAAGCCGCTGATGAAGGCCTGGAAGTGAAAGGCTCGGTGATGGCCTCAGACGCCTTCTTCCCGTTCCGGGACGGCATCGACGCTGCCGCGGCGGCAGGCATTACCGCCGTTATCCAGCCTGGCGGGTCCATGCGCGATCAGGAAGTGGTTGACGCGGCCAACGAACACGGCATTGCCATGGTCTTTACCGGTATGCGTCATTTCCGGCATTAAAGCGTGAACATGGGGTCAGAAGAAAGCGTTCTTCTGACCCCGGGTTAACATGAAGCTCGAATACAGTAGGTCGGATTAGCCAACGGCGTAATCCGACGAAACAGGAATACGTTCATGAATATTCTCGTTATTGGCTCCGGCGGCCGTGAACACGCCCTGGCATGGAAAGCCGCGCAATCCCCCAGGGCAGACCGTGTTTTCGTGGCGCCCGGCAACGCCGGTACGGCACGGGAAACCGGGCTGGAAAATGTCGATATCGACGTGATGGACCTGGACGGCCTGGCCAACTTCGCCACCACCAACAATGTCGGGCTTACCATCGTCGGCCCCGAGGCGCCACTGGTGGCCGGCATCGTGGATAAATTCGAGCAGCGTGGCCTGCGGGTCTTCGGCCCGAGTGCTGGCGCTGCCCAACTGGAAGGCTCCAAGGCCTTCACCAAGGATTTCCTGGCACGCCACGGGATCCCGACGGCCGGCTACGGCAATTTCACGGATGTTGACGAGGCCCTGGCCTACGTTCGCCAGCAGGGCGCTCCGATCGTGGTCAAGGCAGACGGCCTGGCCGCCGGCAAAGGCGTGATCGTTGCCATGACCCTGGAAGAAGCCGAAGGCGCGATTCACGACATGCTTGCCGGAAACGCGTTCGGTGACGCCGGCAGCCGCGTGGTCATAGAGGAATTCCTCGAAGGCGAGGAAGCCAGTTTCATTGTCATGGTGGATGGCGAGAACGTTCTGGCCATGGCCACCTCCCAGGATCACAAACGGGCAGGGGATGGCGACACCGGCCCAAATACCGGCGGCATGGGCGCCTACTCGCCGGCTCCGGTGGTCACTGCCGACGTTCATCAGCGCATCATGGATGAGGTGATTTACCCTACCGTGCGTGGCATGGCGGCTGAGGGCCACCCCTACAAGGGCTTCCTCTACGCCGGCCTGATGATTGACCAGAGCGGTGCGCCCAAGGTGATCGAATTCAACTGCCGCTTCGGGGATCCGGAAACCCAGCCGATCATGCTGCGAATGAAGTCCGACCTGGTGGCACTGTGCGATTCGGCCATTGACGGCAAACTGGACCACTGCGCCTCCGAATGGGACGACCGCGCCTCCGTGGCTATCGTGATGGCAGCCGGTGGTTACCCTGGCAGCTACCGCAGGGGCGACGCCATTTCCGGTCTCCCGGACACCGAGATTGAAGGCGAGAAGGTGTTTCACGCCGGCACTCGCCTCAACGGCAATCAGGTTGTCACCAACGGCGGCCGGGTACTTTGCGCCACGGCGCTTGGCAATACCGTCACCGAAGCCCGGAAACGTGCCTACGAGCTGGCCTCGCGGATCCAGTGGGATGGCGCATTCTATCGCAAGGACATCGCTTTTCGGGCCGTTGCCCGCGAACAATCCTTGTGCTTTTGACACCCGAATGACACCCCATGCCTGAAGCCATCTGGATTACCTTTGCCTTCGTCCTCGGCCTGCTGGTCAAGCTTGTTGGCCTCCCGCCTCTTGTTGGCTATCTGGCTGCCGGCTTTGTGCTCAGTGGCATTGCCGAGGTAATGGGTGTTGTGGTTGAGGAGACCGGCGTTCTTCAGCACATCGCGCACCTTGGCGTACTCCTGCTGCTGTTTACCGTGGGCCTGAAGCTGAAGCTCCGTTCCATCGTCAGCCCGGAAGTGATTGGTGGCAGCCTGCTGCACTTCGGCATCGCCTGCGCGGTATTCACCCCAGGTGCGCACCTTCTGATGGACCTTGATTGGCCGACCGCACTGATGCTGGCCATCGCACTGTCATTTTCAAGCACTGTCCTGGCTGCCAAGGTCCTTGAATCCAAACGGGAACTCCGGGCGTTCCACGGTCGGGTCGCCATCGGCATCCTGATCATGCAGGACCTGATTGCTCTGGTCGTCATGAGCCTGGCAGCCGGGAAAACGCCCTCCGAGTGGGCACTGATTGTGTTCGGGCTCCCCCTGCTTCGGCCCCTCCTGTTCAGGTTGCTGGACGCCAGTGGCCACGACGAACTGCTCGTGCTCCTGGGGCTTGCGCTTGCGCTTGTGCTTGGCGGGCTTGGCTTTGAGGCGGTCGGGCTCAGCTCAGAGCTTGGTGCCCTGGTTTTCGGGGCGATGCTGGCAAACCATCCCCGCTCCCAGGAGCTCTCCAAATCGCTCTGGAGCGTCAAGGAAGTTTTCCTGGTGGGTTTCTTCCTGCAGATTGGCATTGGCGGTCTGCCAGATGGGGATGCCCTCATATTCGCCGTGATCGCTGGTCTGGCTCTACCGCTGAAAGGAGTTCTGTTCTTTTTCCTGCTTTTGGCCTTCCGCTTGCGGGCCCGCAGTAGCTTCCTGAGCGCTCTGGCACTTACCAACTACAGCGAATTCGGGTTGATTGTCGCGAGCATTGCCTTGCCTGAATGGCTGGTTCCCCTGGCGATTTCGGTGTCGCTGTCTTTCCTGGTTTCAGCGCCCATCAACCGGTTTGCGCACAGCCTCTATGAACGTTACGCCCAGAATCTCAGCCGCTTTGAAAGCAGTAAGCATCATCCGGATGAACAACCGCTGTCACTGGGCGACATCCGGGTTCTGATCATGGGCATGGGCCGCACGGGAACCGCTGCCTACGACTGGCTCTGCCATGACCAGCCAAAACTGATTGGGCTCGACTCCGATCCGGCAAAAGTCCGGCAACACCAGAAAGAAAGCCGAAACGTGGTCTTTGCCGACGCCGAGGATGCCTCTTTCTGGAATGGTTTGCACATGCCTGCGGTGCAATCGGTGATCCTTGCAATGGCGGACATCGAGGGCAAGCTGATCGCCGCACGAATGCTCCGGAAGCTGGGTTTCAAGGGCTTTATTGTGGCCCACACCATGTACGAGGATGAAGCGAAACAGATCCAGGAAGCCGGCGCGGACGAAGTCTATCTGACCATGAGTGAGACTGGCGTTGCCCTGGCCAGCCACCTGATCGACAAGACTCCCGGCAAACAGTCCCCAGCAGCCTCTCGGACTTAAGGCTGCCGTGGACAGATTCAGGCAAGCTGGTCAACGTCTTGTGCTGTGCGTAGGGCATGGTCTTAATCCTTTCTACGCGGGTTTTCCGAGTCGATGCGAGAAGCGTACGGCCAGTTGAGCTGAATCAAC
>JAXHUV010000469.1:0-1068 GCA_034189445.1 Pseudomonadota bacterium | reverse complement strand
TCAATATCTTCTTGTCAGGTTGCACTCGAAAAGTTTGGTCTACAACCTAAACGCAGAAAAAAAAACAAAAAAAAAAAAACGTGTATTTAATCACGTTTACATGCTACTGTCAACCCACACATCAGATTAAAGGTGCAATACCCGTCACAAAACTGTCTCAAATCGGCCGAAAAGTTATAAAATCATACTCAGGGGGTCAAAAAACATCCCTGTCCAAAAGAAAAACTAAAAATAGGCAGATCTAAGTCTTTTGACGGTTAGCTTTATATAGTAAGAACAAGGAAGGGCGATTCGTGCAGTTGAGATTGCGGTCGTCAATCGTCATCTTCGACTGACTGTTTACCTTGGTTACGGTGTTTATTTGAGTAAACGAGACAAGACTGTCTCATGTTTATATGTCCGTTATTTCAACACTAAAAATGTCTTAAAGGACACATTTATCATTTTTTAACTTGTTGTCTTTCGTTTTGTCTTATGTGAATTTGTTTTATTCATGTCAGTATTGAATACAAGCTTGATAACCAAGTGTTATTCTTTCGTAGGTAGGATATATGATCACGGATCGTGTCTGGCCGTGGTCCACGTGCCGCTGAAAGAGCCAGCAAGCAGTTTTACACACATTTTCGTATTGAAATTGTACCCCCAATTCCCCATATATCAAAAAGTCTTCCACTTGTTTTTTTTTTTTTTTTTTTTTTTTTTTTTTTAACCTCTGAGAGGCCAGGGATTTAACTGAAATCAATAAAGCAAAACTCAGGAACGCGCAACGTCCGTATTTTTTTCATTTTCATTTTCAAACTGTATTGTCCCATACGAGCCGGGAAATTCGGGTCGCTTCCTCCCAGTGGAAAGTGCGTCTGCGTTTGGATGTCACCAGCCACCCTGCATCTACGGCAGAATGACTGACCAGGGTCTTTTACGTGCCACAGCGGTAACACGAGGGTGGGAAATGGATACCGCCTCAAAGTCATCACATAAAGATGACCTGTGTCCATCCCGGCCGGAATTCGAACTCACGACCTCTAGATCTCGATCATGAGTCCGCGGCTCTACCAACTGAGCTAACCC
>JAXHUV010000468.1:0-1072 GCA_034189445.1 Pseudomonadota bacterium | reverse complement strand
GCGACAAAGTAGATGTGCTTGATGTTGTCAGCCTGGAAGGAAATCGCCCAGTCCGGATTGTAATCACCCACGGGGGTAGGAATCAGAAAGCCTCTCGGCAGCTTGGCGTAAACCACCACGTCACTGCTCGTATCCAACTCATTCACGAAACGGCGCTCGACATCCGAATCCGTAATCGCGTAGTCATATACGTGGTTCTTCAGCTTCTCCGTGGCGCGGGAGAAATCCTGGCCGGTCTGATTGGCGGTGAAGATATCCACATCGTAGCGCTCATCAACTTCGTCGTAGGCCAGGCGCTCGATCACCATGGCGGCTTTTTGTTCAGTGATCAGCCGCGATGCCTCGGCAATGAAGTGCTCCGGGTTCTGGCGGAACTGGTTGAACACGGCGGCCTGAATGCCCTGCAGAATGCTGGCGGCGGTCCCACGGGTCAGGTGGGCATTTTCCGACACCTTACCCAACAGGTCATACCGGACCCGTGAGTGGATGGAGTCGCCGTATTCGGTCGCCGTCTCTTCCACCTTGAAGCCATCGCCTTTACGCAATTGCTCGTCAGTCAGCGCATCTTGCTGAACGCCTTTCTGTACGGTGTACTGCAGGGGCGTTACGCGCAGCTCCTTATCCAGCGTTGCGATGCATTTGCGCACCAGTTCATCGGAGTCAAAGTCGACGCGATACACGGCCTTGCGGTTTATGCGCTGCCATAGCGCCTGGAATTCTTTTCTATCGAAATTGGTATTGAGCGGGTTGGTCTTCGGTTTGCGGCCATCCTCGATCTTGGGCAGTTGGCCTTCACTGAACACGGTGTCAATCAAGGCAAATATCTGGTCACCGAATGGCTTCAGATCCTCGGGCAACTCCGCCAGGGCGCCCTGTGCCTTCGCATCATGGTAGGTATCAACAACCTGGTCTGTGTCGTCGGTATAGTCGTTCTTCACCAGATAGCGGTAAATCTGCTTGGCCATGGCGGGTGTGACTTCTACAGTGCCTTGCTCGGTGGCCATTAGTTTGCCCGTGAAATAGGCTTCGGTTGCCTGGCGAGGCCGGGCACTCAGATTTTCACTGATTTCCT
>JAXHUV010000467.1:0-1076 GCA_034189445.1 Pseudomonadota bacterium | reverse complement strand
GACGAATGCACCGGCCATTTCTGGGAAAGCCGGTTCAAATCCTACCCGTTAGAGACCGAGGAAGCCGTGCTTTCCTGCATGGCCTACGTGGACTTGAACCCAATTCGAGCCGCGATTGCCGACACACCGGAAAACTCGGCGCACACCAGTATCAAGGAGCGAATCCAACCCCGCTTTAATCTGGCCGAGGCCATTCAGAGCCAGATCGAGCAACAAGCCCTGAATGACTTCTCCGTGCCGTTGAAACCACTGCTGGGCTTTGAGGGCGTGATTCGGAACGGCGTTCAGCGCGGCCTACTGTTCCGCTTCGAAGACTACCTGGAACTGGTCGATTGCACCGGCCGGATCAGCCGGAGCGACAAACGTGGTGCGATCGACGAGCACGCCCTGCCGATCCTGGCACGGCTGAACCTGGATCCCGGGCGATGGTGCGAGCGGGCCACGCGCTTTGAGGCGACGTACCAGGATTACCGCAAGGAACGCCGACGAGCGGCCTGAGCCCTTTCCTTTCAAACTTTTCCTCAGGACCGGCCACAGGCCGGGGCTTGGCCGTGGGCGATTGCCCGGCTTTGGCGGCTATCGAGGCAAGAGCCCGGGGTTAGGGGCGCGGTGTAGGTCGGAATTTTTAACGTAAGGCCGAATTCGACGCAGAGGGGAAAAGAGGGAAAAAGAGGGAGAAGATAGAGAGTAAGAGTGCCTGTCCATGATTAGATTAGAGAGTAAGAGTGCCTGTCCATGATTAGATTAATGGTTACAAAGTAGGAGTGCCTGTCCATGATTTAGTCACTGGAGAGCCATCGAGTACAGATTATGAGTGCCTGTCCATAAAAGATGGAGGGAAAGGATCAGGGCAGCCGGGGTGCTGCCCTTTTTGTGCTTAAAACAGAATGCTGGAGGCAGTCAGAATCAGTGCGTTATCTGAGACCTAAGATCACTTACCTCTTCCAAAGCAAGCCCTGCGATTTCCGCAATCATCTGGTCGTCCATTTCCGTGCGGCTGATGAGGTTACGGGCAATTTGCTCGGCTTTTATGTGCTCACCTTCCTGACGACCTTCCTGAAGACCTTCCTGAAGAC
>JAXHUV010000466.1:0-1082 GCA_034189445.1 Pseudomonadota bacterium | reverse complement strand
CAGACCTCGCCCAGCCCCTTCGGCACCCGGATTGACGAGATCTATTCGCCCACAGAGGGCCGCATCGGCGAGCACCGGGTTATTCTGGCAGGCACCAATAACTACCTGGGCCTGACCTTTGATCCGGACTGTATTGCCGCTGCCCAACGGGCACTTGCGGAAGAGGGCACCGGCACCACCGGCTCACGCATGGCCAACGGCACCTACGGCAGTCACTGGGCCCTGGAGGAGGAGCTGGCGGCTTATTTTGGCAAGCCATCCGCCATTGTTTTCTCTACCGGCTACCTTGCCAACCTCGGTACCATTGGCACCCTTGCAGGCCCCGGCGATACCGTCCTGCTCGACGCCGACTGCCATGCCAGCATCTATGACGCGTGCCGCCTGTCGGGCGCCCAGGTCATCCGCTTTCGGCATAACGATGTTGCCGACATGGAAAAACGCCTGCGCCGCCTGGGTGAACAGACACAGAACACGCTGATTGTTGTGGAAGGCATCTACAGTATGCTTGGCGACCAGGCGCCTCTGGCCGGGATCGTTGAAGTGAAGCGGCGCCTGGGGGGCTTCCTGGTCGTGGATGAGGCTCACTCAGTCGGTGTCCTGGGCGCCAACGGCCGCGGTCTGGCGGAAGCGGCAGGGGTGGAAGCGGATGTGGATCTGGTGGTTGGCACCTTTAGTAAGAGCCTGGGCGCTATCGGCGGCTTTGCCATCAGCGGCCACCAAGAGCTGGACATGCTGCGCTATGCCAGCCGCCCCTACATCTTCACCGCCTCACAGTCACCGGCTGCCATCGCCTCGGTGCGCACCGCATTAAAGTTAATGGCATCACGGCCCGGGCTGAGGGACCAGTTATGGCGCAATGCCGAGCGCCTGTATGCCGGTCTCGCTGACCTTGGTTATCAGCTCGGCCCACAGGTCAGCCCGGTGGTTGCCGTGCTCCTGGGGTCGGCACCGGAAGGGGTTGCTTTCTGGCATGCGCTGATTGAGCAGGGCGTGTATGCCAACCTGGTGTTACCACCGGCCAGCCCCGACGGACAGGCTCTGGTGCGCATCAGTGTGAGTGCTGCCCACAGCCTTGAACAGAT
>JAXHUV010000465.1:0-1091 GCA_034189445.1 Pseudomonadota bacterium | reverse complement strand
CGACGGGCCATCTGGCGCACACCGATGGCCAGAGTAATGGTGAGAATCGCCGGCAAACCCTCGGGAATGGCTGAAACTGTAAGCCCAACCACAGCCATGAACAGTTCCCGGAATGGCAAACTGCTGAATACCGACCCGCCGACAAAAATCGCAACGCCGGCAATAATAACGACAATGGACAGGATGCGAGCAAACCTGTCCATCTGCTCCAGTAAGGGGGTTTTCAGAGTTGTGGTCTGGGCAAGCAGGCCGGAAATCCGGCCGATTTCCGTCCTGGCACCCGTGCGAACCACAATGCCGCGCCCCGTCCCGGTCGCAACCATGGTGCCCGAGAACGCCATCCCGGCCTGGTCGCCCAAGGGTGCATCCGAAGTTACCGCCTCTGTCGTTTTATCAACAGCCTCGGATTCACCCGTGAGAATGGCCTCATCGATTTTCAGGTTGTGGGATTTTTCCAGACGAAGATCGGCGGGCACCCGGTCCCCTGCCTCCAGCAATACCGTATCCCCCGGAACCAGACTCGCGGCATCTACCTGATGCTGACCATCGGAACGCACCACACGGGCTTTGGGCGCAAGCATGTGACGGATGGCCGACAGGGCCTGTTCGGCCTTTCCTTCCTGGATAAAGCCCACGAGGGTCTGGATAATAACGACGGCGAGAATAACACCGGCATCCACCCACTGGCCCAGGCTGGCGGTAATGACTGCGGCGGATGCCAACACATAAATCAGAAAGTTCTTGAGCTGCCGGCCCAACCTTGCCCACGGCCCTCTTGCACGAGCCTCCGGCAGCGCATTGGGACCATGGCTGGCCAAGCGGCGCCGGACCTCATCATCAGACAGAGGCGCCTCTGCCTTCAGTTGCCGCCGGGCCTCAGCAGGCTGAAGCACATGCCACTCTGGCTCCCGCTGCTCGTTGCTTGTGAGTTCCACCGATTCAGACATACCGTCAGAGCTCCCTGCCGTTGCGTCACCATTAAACCCCGGAAAGCAACCGGAGTGATTTGCGCTGCATCAAGGACGGAATAGCTAAGCTACGGTCGGTCGTCTTATCCGATGGTTACACATCCTGCAGCCTACGGTTTCCCG
>JAXHUV010000464.1:0-1095 GCA_034189445.1 Pseudomonadota bacterium | reverse complement strand
TGGGCTGAATCGGACGATTTGTTACCGGAAAAAATCGACACTGCCGCGGGCTTTAAAAATCAGACGCCCGAAGGTCTCGACAATATTCTCAAAGGCGATGAATCCGCCCCCCATCACCCTGCCTTCGATGCCATCGAAACGCTGCTGGATTTCAGCCAGAACCAGCCCAGCGCCAAATCCGATATCCTGCGCCATGCCAGCCACTGGATGGCCGAGCGGCTGGAATCGGAAAAACAGAAACGCTCGGAAATGGGCTTTGACGACCTGCTCAGCCGCCTGGACGATGCCCTGCACGGCCCACGGGGCGACCAGTTGGCCGCCACCATCCGACGCCAGTTCCCGGTCGCGCTGATCGACGAATTCCAGGACACCGACCCGGTGCAGTACCGCATTTTCGACCGCATCTACGATGTCGCGGGCTGTGATCCCGGCACCTGCCTGCTGATGATCGGGGATCCCAAGCAGGCCATTTACGGCTTCCGGGGTGCCGACATCCACACCTACCTGCAGGCCAGGCAGGGCGTGAAAGAGCGAACCTACACACTCGGCAAAAACTTCCGCTCTGCCAAAACCATGGTGGCGGCGGTCAACCGGGTATTTGACCACAGCGACCAGCACAGCCGGGACGGCGCCTTCCTGTTCGGCAAGGGCGATACCTCAGCGCTGCCGTTCCAGGGTGTGGATGCCAACGGTACCAAACGACTGTGGGCGATCAACGGCGAGGTTCAGCCCAGCCTGGTGTTCTGGCGCCACGAATCCGGCGAACAGGACAGGGACGGCAATCCGAAAGGCATTGCCAAGGGCGCCGCCACCGCCGATGTGTCAGAAACCTGCGCCAGCGAGATCGCCCGGTTGCTGACCCTGGGCCAGGCCGGGCAGGCGGGTTTTGTCTTGCAGGATAACCCGGAGGATCTGGAGCCGGTTGCTCCGAAAGACATCGCGATACTGGTCAACAACCGCAACGAGGCCAGCGCGGTGCGGGACGCCCTGGGTCGCCGGCGCATCAAGAGTGTCTACCTGTCGGACCGGGATTCGGTGCTGACCTCCCGGGAATCAAAAGAAATCCTGTGCTGGCTGCGGGCCTTTGCCGAGCCC
>JAXHUV010000463.1:0-1096 GCA_034189445.1 Pseudomonadota bacterium | reverse complement strand
CGATCGATGGGATAGGTAGTGCCAGCCAGCGCCGCCGCGCCCAGGGGCATCACGTTAACCCGCTTGCGGCAATCCTGCAGGCGCTCGGCATCCCGCACCAGCATCTCGTACCAGGCCAGCAGGTGATGCCCGAAGGTGACTGGCTGGGCGGTCTGCAGATGGGTGAAACCGGGCATGATGGTATCCGCCTCGCGCTCGGCCAGATCCAGCAGGCCGGTTTGCAGGCGCTTCAGTTCGTCGGCAATCACATCAATCTCGTCCCGCAGGTACAGACGGATATCGGTGGCCACCTGGTCATTGCGGCTGCGGCCGGTGTGCAGCTTCTTGCCGGTGATGCCGATACGGTCGGTCAGGCGCGCCTCGATGTTCATGTGCACGTCTTCAAGACTGACGGACCACTGGAAGTTACCGGCCTCGATGTCCGCCTTCACCCCTTTCAGGCCTTCGATGATCTGGTCCCGCTCCTCGGCGGTGAGCACGCCAACCTCGGCGAGCATGGTGGCATGGGCAATGGAACCGGTGATGTCGTGATGGTACAGGCGCTGGTCGAACCCCACGGAGGCGGTAAATTTTTCAACGAAGGCATCGGTGGGTTCACTGAAGCGTCCGCCCCAGGGTTTTTCAGAACTTGTGGCCTGGTCAGACTTTTTCTGATCCGTCATGGTCTATCTTTCCTGCTGACAGCCCGGCATCATCTGGCGGGAACTGGGTACATTGAACGTGGCGGGAGTATACCATTCTGACCCGGGTAAAGGAGACACCCCGTAACGGGGACCAAGGTGTGACAGCGAGCGAGTTCTTCGTTCCGGACCTGTGCCGGGTACGGGCCGTGTTCCTGTTGCTGGTGACCAGTGAGCTGCTGGTTCTGGTGCTCGCCATCGTGCAGGCGGACCGGGGCTGGATCGATTGGAATTACTTCGGCCTGCTGTCGCTGTTTGTGCAGTGGACCACTCTCACCAGTGCCGCCCTGATCTGTCTCCTGCGCGCCAGGCTCGCCCGGATGTCCATCTCCGGTGCCACAATCATCATTGTCGCCATTGTGCTTCTGGATGTGCTGGCGTTCAGCCTGTTTGCCGACAGCCTACTGCACCCCCAG
>JAXHUV010000462.1:0-1097 GCA_034189445.1 Pseudomonadota bacterium | reverse complement strand
ATGATGCACGTAGAAGGGTGGTTGCCTGTAATCAGAAATAAGATTATGGTGAAAATATGAAGAGGGTCCAGGCTTACATAGCTAACATCGTCGTCAACTTGCAGGTTGTTCTAGATATCTGAGACAAACACACATACATTTCACATCGTCTTCAACTAGCAGGTTGTTGCAGATACCCGTGATTAACACACATTCAACTAGCGTGTTCTTGTAGATACCCGAGACAAACACACATACATTCAACATCGTCGTCAACCAGCAGGTTGCTGTAGATACCTGAGACAGACACACATACATTTACCATCGTCGTCAACTAGCGGGTTGTTGTAGATACCTGAGACAAACACACATACATTTAACATCGTCGTCAACTAGCAGGTTGCTGTAGATACATGAGACAGACACACATACATTTAACATCGACGTCAACTAGTGGGTTGCTGTAGATACCTGAGACAAACACATACATTTAACATCGTCGTTAACTAGTATGTTTATTCCAATTTTATTACCAATAAGAAAGACGTCAGAGAAGTAGGATGGGAAGCTGCCTTGTTCACACATGGTACGTGTTTGCACAATAGACATTAACAAAAACAAACAGATACAATGTTTTGAATTATTACTTATAGTAAACCTCAACACAGAAACAAACAAATACAGTGTTTTGAATTATTACTTAAAGTAAACCTCAGCTCAGAAACAAACAAATGGAGTGTTTTGAATTATTACTTCAAGTAAAGCTCAACACAGAAAGAAACAAATACAATGTTTGGAATTATTACTTAAAGTAAACCTCAACACAAAGACAAACATACACAATGTTTTGAATTATTACTTAAAGTAAACCTCAACACATAAACAAACAGATACAATGTTTTGAATTATTACTTAAAGTAAACCTCAACATAGAAACAAACAAATACAATGTGTTGAATAATTACTTAAAAGTAAAACTCAACACAGATCCGCAGGCAAGATAAGAATGCTTTTTTCCACAGTGTAATATAATGTAACTGTGGATCCAGTTTCACTTACCGTGCATCCACCCCCCCCCCACCCCCCCGTCAGTTCTCAACTTCTTTAGGTCTAAACTG
>JAXHUV010000461.1:0-1100 GCA_034189445.1 Pseudomonadota bacterium | reverse complement strand
TTTCGCTACGCGGTGATGTTCGGCCTGGCGGTAAACGCCGAGATCGGCCACCGCTCCATGTTCGAGCGCAAGAATTACTTCTACCCGGACCTGCCCAAGGGCTACCAGACCACCCAGCTGGAGCAGCCCATCGTCGGGCCGGGCCATGTGGACCTGGATCTCTCGGAAGGACGCACCAAGCGGGTCAGGATTCATCATGCCCACCTGGAAGAAGATGCCGGCAAGTCCCTGCACGAGGCTGTTTTTGATGAACTTGGCCATGGCATGTCCGGTATCGACCTGAACCGCGCCGGCACGCCGCTGATCGAGGTGGTCACCGAGCCGGACATGACCAACGCCGAAGAAGCCGTGGCCTTTGCCCGCAAGCTGCACAGCATCGTGACGTCACTGGGTATCTGTGATGGCGACATGTCCCAGGGCTCCATGCGTTTCGACGTCAACATTTCCCTGAAACCGAAAGGCTCCGACACTCTGGGCACTCGCACCGAAACCAAGAACCTGAACTCCTTCCGGTTCATGGAACAGGCCATCGCCCACGAAGTCGAGCGGCAGATGGACATCCTGGAAGACGGCGGCCGCATCATTCAGGAAACCCGCCTGTACAACGGCGACAGGGACGAGTCCCGCTCCATGCGCACCAAGGAGGAAGCCAACGACTACCGTTACTTCCCCTGCCCGGACCTGCTGCCGGTTGAAATCGACGATTCCTTTATTGAGGAAGCCCGCCGCAGCCTGCCGGAGCTGCCGGATGAGCGCAAGGCACGCTTCAGGGAGCAATACGGTCTGAACGATTACGACGCGGGTCAACTCGCCGGTGATGCAAAGCTGGCCGCCTTCTTTGAGGACGCGGTTGGCACCGGTGCCGATGCCAAGCTCGCGGCCAACTGGGTTCAGGGAGAATTGTCCGCCCGGTTGAATGCGGAAGAGAAAACCATCAGCGACGCTCCCATCACCGGTGCCCAGCTGGGCCGGTTGGTGGCCCGGATTGCTGACAACACGGTTTCCTCGGCCGGGGCCAGGAAGGTCTTTGAGGCCCTGTGGAGCGGTGAGAGCGCCAATGTGGACAGCATCATCGAAACCAGGGGCTTGAAACAGGTGTC
>JAXHUV010000460.1:0-1107 GCA_034189445.1 Pseudomonadota bacterium | reverse complement strand
TCTGTACTGCGCCCCGTTAAGCCTGACCTCATGTTCTCTTCGAGGAGGACACAGAAGATAAGCGTCTCAGGCTTAACGGTGGATGACGTCTGTCATTGGTTAAAGTACAGCCCCAAGTCCCCCGATGTCCGTCACGTCGTGTTTCACGTGGGAGTAAACACTTGTTCAATGAACACTGTGACAGAGTCAGTTTGGAGAGGCCTGACGAAACTTCTGAGGACAGTGTTCCCCAATTGTTCCATCTATGCTTCCTCTATCGTGCCTCCCCGGGGTGACCACCCGCTCAAAAGAACAGTAGCTGTATCGAACTGTGCACTTGAAGAAGTGTGCAGTAGCGATAACGTGCTGTTCATAGACCACACCCCAACTTTCACCACGAGCACTGGTGCCCCCCGCAAAGACCTGTACCGTGACTCACTTCACCCAAGTCCCAAGGGTACTGCTAGACTGGCCTGTAATATCAACCGTGCAGGCCAGACACGCCCTCTTCGACACCCTACTGAGACCCCCCGGCATCCGCGTGACCACCAACCTCTCTACTCGACGACCCAGTCTATCAGGCGGACTGTTCAGCGAGAAGCTAACCCAGCTACCGTGACCCCGCCCGTTCCGCCAAGTCCATCCCCCGGAAGACTGTGGGTGGAGCCTCGTCTACAGCGTCAACCTTCAATTCCCCCGAGCTGTCCTCAGCAAGGTAGACTTCACATCGACCCCCGTACTGTCTCCTGGCCAAGGAGACCCGACCTTGAGAGTCGACAAACAATGCGGAGACCCTTTATGTTGCCGCCGCCCTACGGTTACCTGCCAGGCCAGTTCCGCTATCCACCACACAACCTTCAATTGGTTGATCCGTTTGGCAGAATCCCGCTACCCTTTAATCCCTACACAAGCCCTCGCCTGAGTGCGCGATAACTCTGATTGTGTGTGTGTATGTGTGTTGGTTAGTGTGTTTGTGTATGTAATTGAGAGTATGTTCGTATTATGTGTGTGTATGTGTGTGTGTGTGTGTGTGGACGTGGCTTTGCGACCAGTTGAGGACCGATTTCGACCTATTTCGTTCGTCCACCACGATATGGCAGTGACTTGAGGACAAGTTGGTGTTTTTCT
>JAXHUV010000046.1:0-13235 GCA_034189445.1 Pseudomonadota bacterium | reverse complement strand
GGTAATCAGCTTTTTCATAAGGTCTTTCCTATTTGTGTGCTCTGTGGGTTTGTTGCAGGGGTTACTATAGGGCCGAAACCTTAAGCCAGAATTAATCCACCGGACTCCGATGCGTACAAACTGATTGGCTCCATCTCAAACCGCTGTGGCCCGCATCAGGTAGGCAACCTGAATGGCGTATGAATCAATTCGCGAATATGGCCCAAGCTGAATTCAGGAACAATCCGGCGATTCCAACGGTTCATTTTTCCTGATACCGTGAAAGGTACTGTTTTCAGCCAGATCACTTGCCAAAAAAAGACCGAATCAGTCATTTAATAGAGCAACAGGCAGGGTGGAAGATTGATGAATTATTTCCTGACGGGTGGCACCGGATTTATTGGCCGTTTCCTCGTGGAGAAGCTTCTGGCACGTGGTGGTACTATCCATCTACTGGTGCGTGAGCAATCCCAGGACAAGCTGGACAAATTGCGTGAGCGCTGGGGCGCGGATGCAACCCGGGTGAAAGCCGTAACAGGCGACCTCACCAGCAAAAACCTGGGTATCGATGCCCAGACAATGGCGACCCTGAAGGGGGAAATTGACCATTTCTTCCACCTGGCCGCCGTGTATGACATGGCGGCCGATGAAGAAGCCCTGCAGGCCACCAACATCGAGGGCACGCGGGCTGCGGTAAATGCCGCGAAGGCTATGAACGCCAGGCACTTTCATCACGTTTCTTCCATTGCGGCGGCCGGTCTGTTCAAGGGCATTTTCCGCGAGGACATGTTCGAGGAAGCGGAAAAACTGGACCATCCGTACCTGCGCACAAAGCATGAATCCGAAAAGGTGGTGCGCGAGGAATGCAAGGTTCCTTTCCGTATTTACCGCCCGGGCATGGTGATTGGCCATTCCGCCACCGGTGAAATGGACAAGGTGGATGGCCCTTACTACTTCTTCAAGATGATCCAGAAAGTTCGCCAGGCGCTGCCCCAGTGGGTGCCGACCATTGGTGTCGAGGGCGGGCGTCTGAACATTGTGCCGGTGAATTTCGTGGTTAGCGCCATGGATCACATTGCCCACCTGGAGGGTGAAGACGGCAAGTGTTTCCACCTGGTGGATACGGATCCGTACAAGGTGGGTGAAATTCTCAACATCTTCAGCGAGGCGGGTCACGCACCCAGGATGGGGATGCGCATCGATTCCCGCATGTTCGGCTTTATCCCTCCGGTCATTCGCCAGACCCTGAAGAATCTGCCGCCGGTGAAGCGGGTGACCTCGGCCATTCTCGATGACATGGGGATTCCGCCCTCGGTGATGTCTTTTATCAATTATCCGACCCGGTTTGATGCCCGTGAAACCGAGCGTGTTCTGAAGGATACCGGCATTGAAGTGCCACGTTTGCCGGACTATGCCCCGGTGATCTGGGACTACTGGGAGCGTAACCTGGATCCGGACCTGTTCAAGGACCGTACGCTCCGGGGCACGGTTGAAGGTCGGGTTTGTGTCGTTACCGGTGCCACTTCCGGCATTGGCCTGGCCACGGCCCGGAAACTGGCAGACGCCGGCGCAATTCTGGTTATCGGTGCCCGTAAGCTTACCCGCCTGAAGGAGGTGACCGCGGAGCTGGAGTCTCGGGGCGCAAGTGTGTACGCCTATCCGTGCGATTTCTCCGATATGGAAGCGTGCGAGAAGTTCGTGAAGACTGTTCTGGATAACCATGGCCAGGTGGATGTGCTGGTTAATAACGCCGGCCGGTCTATTCGCCGGTCACTGGATCGGTCTTTCGATCGCTTTCACGATTTCGAGCGCACCATGCAACTGAACTACTTTGGGTCCGTGCGATTGATCATGGGCTTTGCGCCCGGGATGCTGGAGAACCGATCCGGTCACGTGGTCAACATTTCATCCATTGGTGTGTTGACTAACGCGCCCCGATTCTCGGCGTACGTGGCGTCCAAATCCGCCCTGGATGCTTTCAGCCGCTGCGCTGCCGCGGAGTGGTCGGATCGCAACGTGACCTTCACCACCATTAACATGCCATTGGTGAAAACACCGATGATTGCGCCGACCAAGATCTACGATTCGGTGCCTACCCTGACACCGGACGAAGCCGCAGACATGGTTGTCGACGCTATCGTTTATCGTCCGAAACGCATCGCGACCCGGCTTGGTATATTTGCGCAGGTGCTGCATGCCCTGGCGCCAAAGGTGGGCGAGATTGTCATGAACAGCGGTTACCGGATGTTCCCGGATTCGCCGGCAGCCGTTGACAGCCGGTCCGGCGAGAGGCCGAAGGTGTCCAGCGAGCAGGTGGCCTTCGCCGCCATCATGCGGGGCATCTACTGGTAACATGCTTGGCCCGGAAACAGAAAAAACCGCTTTGGCGGGTTTTCCGTGGGACTTATTCGGTGTCTTCCGGAATCATCGGGGGCGGATATCCACCCAGTTCCTTCCAGCGATTCACAATGCCGCAGAACAGGTCTGCTGTCTTTTCCGCATCGTAGGCTGCGGAGTGCGCTTCCTTGTTGCTGAAGGGGATGCCCGCTAGCTTGCAGGCCTGGGCCAGAACGGTATGGCCGTAGGCCAGGCCGGCCAGAGTGGCGGTATCGAAGGTGGAAAAGGGGTGAAACGGATTGCGCCGGATATCCGCCCGCTGGGCGGCTGCGAAGATAAAATTGTGGTCGAAGGTGGCGTTGTGGCCCACCAGAACCGCCCGTTTGCAATCATGGTTTTTCACCGCCTTGCGGATGGGGCTGAAGATTTCGCTGAGTCCTTCCCGCTCGGGTACCGCCTCCCGTTCCGGGTTCCACGGATCAATGCCGGTAAAATCCAGGGCGGATTGCTCCAGATTGGCGCCTTCGAAGGGATCAATCTGCTGAACGTGGGTTTCCGTTCGTCGCACCCAGCCGTCATTGTCCATGGTCAGAATGACGGCCGCCACTTCCAGCAGGGCGTCCCGCCCGGGGTTGAATCCGGCGGTCTCCACGTCGACGACGACCGGCAGAAATCCGCGGAAGCGGCGCGACATGGGGTGCGGTGGTTTGTTTTCGTCAGTCACTCAAGCTCCGGTCTTGGCCGTGTGTGAGAAGGAATCAGTTAGGTTTACGCCAGTTGCCAGTGAACGGTTTCACCGGCCTTGAGGGGCACGATGGTTCCGCCGGGCAGAGGCAGCTCCGCCGGCATGGTCCAGGGCTCCCGCACCAGGGTGATGGTATCGGTATTGCGCGCCAGGCCGTAGAAATCAGGGCCGTTGAAACTGGCGAACGCTTCGAGTTTGTCCAGAATACCAAGCTCTTCGAAAATGCCTGCATACAGGCCGATGGCGCCATGGGCGGAGTAGCAGCCGGCACAGCCACAGGCGGCTTCTTTGCGATCCCTGGCGTGGGGCGCGGAATCCGTGCCCAGGAAAAAGCGTTTGTCGCCGCTGGCTACCACGTCCCTCAGCGCCTGTTGATGGCGGTTTCGCTTCAGGATTGGCAGGCAATAAAGGTGCGGGCGAATGCCACCGACCAGCATATGATTGCGGTTATACATCAGGTGCTGAGGTGTCAGTGTTGCAGCCAGATTGCCTCCGGTGTGCTGCCGGACAAACTCCGCGGAATCGGCCGTGGTGATATGTTCCAGCACAACCTTCAGTTTCGGGAAGGCCCCAAGGGTGGGTGCCAGGACCCGCTCAAGAAACACCTTTTCACGGTCAAAGATGTCAATGTCGGCCTCGGTAACCTCGCCGTGAACCAGCAGCAGCATGCCGCAGTCAGCCATGGCCTCCAGAACCGGAAAAATACCGCGAATATCCTTCACCCCGGAGTCGGAATTGGTCGTTGCACCCGCCGGGTAAAGCTTGGCGGCCACAACACCGGCGGCTTTGGCTTCCCGGATGGTTTCCGGTGTCATGCTCTCGGTCAGATACAGGGTCATCAATGGCTCGAAGGCGGTGCCATTGGCAGCCGCGAGAATCCGCTCCCGGTAGGCCGTGGCATCAGCGGCGGTTGTAACCGGTGGTACCAGGTTGGGCATGACGATGGCACGACCAAAGCAGGCTGCCGTGGCCGGTACCACGGCGGTGAGAATGTCGCCGTCCCGAACGTGAAGGTGCCAGTCGTCGGGTCGGGTAAGAGTAAGCTTTTCCGTCATGACAAATGTCCGCAATACCTGTGGCGAGGCGAGCTATGGGGCGCGGGTTGATAGCTCCCGGAAAAATTTGGCAAATTATACCAGAAGGCGCGGGCGATTGTTTTCCGGTTGGGGGCTAAAGAAATACGAATGCGGGCCGTTAAGCAGTCAGGTTCTGCTAATTCCCGGACACTGATGGCAAGCACTATGGGATTCCGCCCCGGAAAACGTTTTAAAACAGTATTGGCTGCCAGTCTTCCGGTCGTGCTTTTGCCGACAGCCGGGCAGGCTGCCAGCTATGGCGCCGGCATCGAGAACAGCCAGTGGTATCTGGCCGAGTCGGTATTCGAGTGTCGTCTGGTGCACGAGGTTCCCGGCTACGGACGGGCCGTGTTCAATCACCGCGCGGGTGAAAGTCTCAGTTTTTTCCTGGAGTCCGATTCCGCGCTGATGCGACCGGGGCGGGGCCGTCTCGTGGTGGAAGCGCCGGCCTGGCGTCCGGGTGTGGCGCCCAAGCCTCTGGGCATGGTCAAGGTGTCGGATGATCGCCGTCAGGTGTCTCTCGATACCCGCCAGGCGTTTATTGTTGCCCACGGCCTGCTTGATGGTATGCGCCCGACGGTTACCAGGGAATCCTGGTTTGATGGTCGTCCGGTGCGGGTGCAGGTGTCCAATGTCAATTTTGCCGGTGAGTACCAGCGTTACCAGCGCTGCACATCGAACCTCCTGCCAGTGAATTTTGACCAGATTCGCCGTTCGAGGGTGCCGTTCGCCAGCGGCAGTATGCAACTGTCTGACGCCGACCGGCGGTTGCTGGACAATATCGTGACCTATGTGAACGCCGACTCCACGGTTGAGAGAATTTTCGTGGATGGCCACAGTGACAGCATTGGCAGTCGTATCGACAACCGGGCGCTTTCCGAGGCCCGGGCCAATGTGGTGGCCGATTATCTCAAGGCCCGAGGTCTCGACGAAGATATGATTACCGTCCGGGCTCATGGCGACCAGTTCCCGGCATCCAACCGGCCGGCCGATAACCGCCGCACCAATATTCGCCTACAAAGGGCTGGTGATCGCCCGGAGCTACAGCAGGCCAATGGCTATGGCGGCGAACCCCGGGGTTAACAAGTTTCAGTAAACCGATGTCAGCACTTCCAGATGGGCATTAACGCTTTCCGCCAGGGCCCTCAGATGGTATCCGCCTTCCAGCGTTGAAATGATCCGATCGTTACTGTGCTCGTGGGCGACACCCACAATCATTTCCGTCAGCCAGCGGTAATCCTCGGCCTCAAGGTTCAGTTCCGCCATTGGATCCAGCCTGTGGGCATCAAAGCCCGCGGAAATCAGGATCAATTGAGGTTTGAAGTCGTTCAGCCGTTTCAGCCAACCTGCCTCAACCCGCTTCCGATACTCATCTGGAGAACAGTTTGCCTCAATCGGAATGTTCACGATATTGTCGGCCTGCCGGTGAACATGGGAGTGTGGATAGAAGGGGTGCTGAAAACTGGAGCACATCAGGATGCGCTCGTCACCACCGACTATATCCACCGTCCCGTTGCCCTGGTGCACGTCGAAATCAACGATCGCGACCCGCTCAAGGTGATGGAAGGTCAGGGCGCGCATGGCAGCCAGGGCGACGTTGTTGTAGAAGCAGAACCCCATGGATTTCGCCCGCTCGGCATGATGACCGGGTGGCCGTGCGCAGACAAACGCATTGGTCACCTGGCTGCTCATGACCATATCCACCGCCTGGATATTGGCACCTGCGGCCAGGCGGGCAGCTCGCAGGGTGTCCGGCATCATGGCGGTGTCCGGATCGGTGAACACGCGGCCCCGTGTCGGTTGCATCAGGTCGAGTTGGTGCAGGTATTTTTCAGGATGCACCGTCAGCAACTGATCGCGGGTGATCTCTTCCGGCCGGACCCAGTCGAGCTTCTGGTCCAGGCCGGCATCAGCCAGGTAGCTGATGATCGCTTCCAGCCGTTCGGGGCTTTCCGGATGCTCGGGCCCCATGTTGTGTTTCATGAAGTCATCGTGGGAAAAGAATGCCGTGGTCATATGTCTCGGACTGCCTTCGATATGCTTACATTTTTTCAAGCTTATCAGGGAAAACCTCACGATGCCGTGTTTCTTTGGTCTTACGTGTTTCTTTGGTCTTATAGGGGCGATAGTCATTCCACATTGTGGAATCAAGGCCTAATATAGGGGTTACACTCATAACTAACCTGTTTTATTGGATTTATTTCCCCAACGGCCTGCCGGCCGCCCACAAAGGCACAAATACATAAAAGGAGAGTCAGCTTGAGCACTCGGTATCTGGAGAGCCTGTTCAATCCCGCATCCATTGCGGTGATCGGTGCGTCGGAGCGGGCAGACAACCTTGGCGGCATGGTATTGCGGAACCTGATGGGGGGTGGTTATCCGGGGCGGTTGCTGGTTGTGAACCAGAACGATTACGACAACGTGCATGGGGTACCCTGCGTCAGGAAAGTCCCGGAAATGGAGTTTTCCCCGGACCTGGCCATCATCTGCACGCCGCCGGATACCGTGGCCAAGACCATCAAGCGTCTGGGGGAGGCCGGGGTTCGCACCGCCATCGTTATGACCGGGGGCATGTCCCGCACTCACAGTAAAACCGGCCAGCCTCTGATGTATTCCGTGCGCGAGGCCGCCCGGGAAACCGGCATCCGGGTGCTGGGCCCCAACACGATTGGCCTGATGGTTCCGGCCCGCAGTCTGAACGCCACCTACGCCCACATGGGCGCGATCCCGGGCCGGGTTGCGTTCGTCGGCCAGTCCGGCACCATTGCCAGCGCGGTCATAGACTGGGCGTTCGCCCGGGGTGTGGGGTTTTCCTATTTTCTGACCCTGGGCGATGGCATGGATATCGATCACGACGATCTGATCGACTATCTGGCGCAAGACCCCCAGACCCGTGCGATTCTCCTGCATATTGAAAACATTCCCAATGCCCGCCGTTTCATGTCGGCCGTGCGGGTGGCCTCCCGCACCAAACCGGTGATTGCGGTGAAGTCCGGTCGGGTGCCGGAATCGGAATGGTTTCCCCACAACCTGCCCGCTGGTTTGAAGCGCAGCGATCCGATCTACGACGCCATGCTCCAGCGGGCCGGTGTGCTTCGGGTGGACGGTCTTGGTCAGATGTTTGATGCGCTGGAGACCTTGACCCGAATGCGCCCCTTGCGTCGTGAGACCCTGGCAATCATGGCCAACGGTGTTGGCCCGGGGGTGTTGGCCGTGGACCGGCTGGCGGACCTGGGTGGAGAACTGGCGGAGTTGTCGGATTCCAGTATTGCCGCCCTGGCCGAGCTGCTGCCACCCTACTGGACCCGTAAGAACCCGATTGACCTTAACTACGATGCCTCGCCGGAGTTGTACGGCAAGGCCATCAAGATCCTGTCGAAGGATCCGGAAGTGGCCAACGTGCTGGTGATGTACGCACCCAGTCTGACCGAGGACAGTCTCCAGATTGCAGACGCCGTGGTGCAGGCTTCCAAGGGAACCCGCCTGAATGTGTTCACCTGCTGGCTGGGTCAGAGCACGGTCATGGACTCCCGGGAGGAGTTTTACCGGGCCGGATTACCGTCGTTCTTCAACCCTGAAAAGGCCGTGATGGCGTTCATGCAGCACGTTCGTCACCAGCGGGTCCAGCGGTTGCTGACCGAGACCCCGGAATCCTTTACCGATCACTTTGCCGACCGCACGCACACTCGCAAGGTGGTCATGAAAGCATTGCGGTCGGGGCGCTATCACTTGTCCAACCGCGAAGCACGCGAGCTGGTTCAGGACTATGGCATCAACACCATTGACACCCTGTACTGTGATGACATGGAGGAAGTGCTGGAGGTGTTTGCCGTCGAGCGGCGCCCGATCGACATCACCATTATTCACGAGCAGGCCTGCCACCCGTTTCTTGATCTGAGTCCGGCGCAGCGCCGTTACAAAGGTACGGTACAAAAACTCAATAGCGAAGCGGCCATCATGGACTCCTGCCGCTACCTGATGGAGGAATACCAGAGCCATTTTCCGGACAGTGGCTTTCTCGGGTTTGCGGTTCAGCGCTCCTATCAGCATGTGGGTGGGATCGAGTTCAGCGTCGGTATCACCCGGGACGCGCTGTTTGGCCCCCTGGTGGTTTGCGGCGCCGCCGGCGCCCAGATCAATGTCATGACCGATCGGCGGATCGCGCTACCGCCTCTGAATATGGTTCTGGCCCGTGAACTTTTACGCCGTACCCACATGTACAAACTGCTGAATGAATACAGCCTGAAGCCGGAGGAGGACATCCGGGCGGTGTCCGAGACTCTGGTAACCCTGTCCCAGATTGTGATTGATATTCCGGAGATTCAGGGTCTTGAGATCGCGCCCTTGTTGTTCAACGAGCAGGGGGCGGTGGCCGTGAATATCGCCATCGATCTGGCCGACAAGCCGGGCCGGCCGATCATTCAACCATACCCGCGGGAGCTGGAGGAATGGATTGTGCTGCCGAAATCCGGCCGCCGGGTCATCATCCGTCCGGTACTGGCTGAGGATGAGCCCGCCCACCGGGCTTTCCACGAGTTGCAGTCACCGGAATCCATTCGCTACCGGTTCTTCCAGTACCGCAAGCATTTCTCGCGGGAAGATGTCGCCCAGATGGTGCAGATCGATTACGACCGGGAAATGGTGTTCATTGCCAATGCGCCACGGGAAGACGGTGAAGGGGAGGAGACCCTGGGAACCGTGCGCACCTGGACCGACGCCGATAACCTGCAATGCGAGTTCGCGGTGATGGTGCATGATAAAATGAAAGGCGAAGGCCTGGGCATTGCCCTGATGCAGAAGATGATTGATTACTGCCGGGCCCGGGGCACCATGGAAATGGTTGGTAATGTGCTGCCGGACAACCGTCCCATGCTGCAGCTGGCGAAGCACCTGGGCTTTGAGGTCAAGTTCAATACCGAAGAGGAAGTGATGGATCTGCGGCTGGTTCTGAATGAACCGGAAAAGGACTGGCAGCGAGAGCGGTTGGGAAAGAGCAGCCACTGAAAATGGGGTCAGATGAAAATTTCATCTGACCCCGGGTTCGCGGCTTTATTCTTCGACAATCGCCGAACGGTCTTCCCCGCCGAGTGCTTCCAGGAGCCCCGGTATCAATCGGGACAGCTCCAGGGTCATCAGCGTGAATGCCGCATCAAACCTGGCAAGGGCGTCATCCACATCGACGTCGTCCAGCTGGTCCTGAAGTGTTTCGCCGAATTTCAGTCGACGAATGCCCAGTTCTTCATCCAGCACGAAGGAAACATTGTCGTCCCAGGTCAGGGACAGCTTGGTCACCTGCATTCCTGCATCCAGATGATTGCGGATCTCATCGGCTTTCAGATCCAGGCCTTTGCAACGCACAACCCCACCATCTTCGGAGGGATCTTTCAGCTCGCATTCACTGCCCAGAACCACCTTGGCGGGCAGATCAATGGATTCGTTCAGCCAGCCGGTAAAGGTGAAGGCGGGTGCCTGTTCCATGGCGAGCGGGCGAACCGGTAGCGAACCCAGACTCTTGCGCAAAGTGGAGGCCAGGTCCTCAGCCTGTTTGGCGGAGCTGGCGTCCACCACCAGGACACCGTCCTGGGGGGCGAGATAGGCGAAGCAACGGCGGTTCCTGGAAAAGGCCTGGGGCAGCATCTCCAGCATCACCTGTTGCTTTATTTCCTCCTTCTCCTTGCGCCCAACCTTGCGGCCCTGCTCGAATTCGATGGCTTCGGCTTTCTCTTCAACGGCTTCCTTAACCACCGGGCCCGGAAGAATCTTTTCTTCCTTGCGCAGAGCAATCAGATGATAGCCGTTGACGCTGTGCACCAGCAGCTCCCCATGCTTGCCCAGCGGCGGCACCCAGCCCTGGCGGCTGGTTTCCTGGGGGCCACAGGGTTTGAAGGCATCGGCCTGGAGTTTTTCTTCCAGTTCTTCGGCGGAGATATCAAACGGTTTGGTCAATCGGAATACGCGGGCGTTGCGAAACCACATCAGGGCTGGTCCTTGTCTTTCATAGTTGCATGATCTCTACGAGTATGGTTTTGATGATAAAACCCACAACGCCGGCGCCCAGCACGGTAAACAGGGCAATGGTGCCGAATTTGCCGGCCTGGGATTTCTTGGCCAGATCCCAGACGATGAACCCCATCCAGACAATCAGGCCGGTCAGAAACACCAGCATGGCGATCTGGGAAAAAACGGCTTCGTTCATTGCTTGCTCCGATCTTAACGTGGATTACTGTTCGTCCCGCAGGAAAACCCAGTTGTTCTTATCGGATTGGTCTTCGCTGAAGTGATAGCCTTCGAGGTTGAACCCCTTGAGGTCGTCAGCCTGGGTGATGCGGTTCTGGATGGCGAATCGACACATCAGTCCGCGGGCTTTCTTGGCGTAGAAGCTGATCATCTTGTACTGACCATTCTTCCAGTCCTTGAATTGGGGGGTAACCAGCCGGCCTTCAAGGTCTTTCTTCTTTACGCTTTTGAAATACTCGTTGGAAGCCAGGTTGACCAGCACGCCATCGTCGTCTGTCAGCAGGCGATTGATCTCATCGGTGATCTTGTGGCCCCAGAACGCATAGAGGTCCTTGCCACGGTTATTCTCCAAACGGGTACCCATCTCCAGGCGATAGGGTTGCATCAGATCCAGCGGTTTCAGAACCCCGTAAAGGCCCGAGAGCATGCGCAGGTGTTGCTGGCCAAACTCAAAATCTGCCTTGCTGAAGGTTTCGGCGTCCAGTCCTGTGTAAACATCGCCCTTGAAAGCCAGTACCGCCTGGCGGGCATTCCCGGGGGTGAACGGTGTGTGCCAGTTCCGGAAGCGCTCGGCGTTCAGTTGCCCCAGCTTGTCGCTGATGCTCATCAGGTTACTGATCTGGTGCGGCTCCAGCTCTTTGAGCTGGTCCACCAGTTCACAGGCGTCATCAAGAAAGTCCGGTTGGGTGAACTTGTCTGTCGCCAGCGGGCTTTCGTAATCCAGTGTCTTGGCAGGGGAAATAACCATCAACATGTCAGGCAATCCTTATTGCAGGAATGTGAGTAATTCATCCCGGGTAAAAGGCCAGTCCAGTTCCGCACCGTTGTCGTTACGTCGCAGCACAGGTATTCGGGTGCCGTAGCGTTCCACCAGCTCTTCGGACTGGGCAATGTCCACCACATCTACCGGTATGGGCTCCGGCATGGGCGTATTCACAAGCAGGGCTTCGGCCAGTTCGCACAAATGGCACTGGGATGTTGTATAAAAAAACAGTTCCATTATTTCGGCTGTGCGTCCAGTTTCTGGCCGTTGATGCCCTGGCTGTCCTTGCCCATGAGGTACAGGTAAATCGGCATCAGGTCTTCCGGTGCCGGATTCTGCTGCGGATTCTCCGCCGGGTAGGCGTGGGCTCTCATATTGGTACGGGTGGCGCCGGGGTTCAGACTGTTAACCCGGACATTGTGGCGTTCGTCATCCAGTTCGTCGGAAAGCAGCTGGCTCAGGCCCTCGACGGCGAACTTGGACACTGCGTAGGCGCCCCAATAGGCTTTCGCCTTCCGGCCAACACCAGAGGAGGTGAAAATCACCGAAGCGTCATCGGATTTGCGCAGCAGGGGAATCATCGCCCGGCTGAGCAGGAACGGGGCTGTAGCGTTAACATGCATGACCTTGTTCCAGGTTTCCGGGTCGTAAAGCTCTACCGGGCTTCGGTCGCCCAGTATAGCCGCGTTGTGCAGTAGCCCATCGAGCTGGCCGAAGTTGTCTTCCAGGGTCATGGCCAGCTCTTCGTAATCCTTCACCGCCGCCCCTTCGAAGTTCATGGGTACGATGGCGGGCTTCGGGTGCCCGGCGGCTTCGATTTCGTCGTAAATCGTTTCCAGCTTGCTGACAGTGCGACCCACAAGCACCACGGTCGCACCATGGGCGGCATAGGCCTTCGCCGCTGCCCGGCCAATGCCGCTGCCGGCACCCGTGACCATAACGATGCGGTCTTTCAGAAGATCGGTGGGAGCTTGGTAATCATGCATAACCTGTCTCCGTGTCAGGCTGGTATCGGTTGAAACCGGATTCGAAGTGGCACACTATTGTAACAGCTTTGCCAGGTCCGTGACGGTATCTGCAATGAGATCCGCTTGCCACAGGTAGATGGTTTCTGGTTGCTCGATATAACCGTAGCGGACCGCGATGGTCTTCATGCCGGCATTGCGACCGGCCTCGATGTCCCGTTCGTGGTCGCCCACATAGATCCCCGAGCCGGGCTCGGTCCCCATCTGCTGGCAGGCGAGGAACAGGGCTTCTGGATGAGGTTTGCGCCGAGCGACATGATCAGGGCATACCAGCGCGGCGCATCGGTCCGCCAGATCCAGTGCCGAAATGAGCGGAACCGCGAATCGCGCGGGCTTATTGGTGACTATGCCCCAGGGGATTCCTCGCTCCTCAAGCGCTTTGAGGAGTTCGTCCATGCCTTCAAACAGGCTGGCTTCCACTGCCACGCCGGCCTCGTAGAGGTCGAGGAACGCAGTGTGCTTTTCCAGATACTCTGGATGTTCCGGTTCCAGGCCGAAGCCGACCCGGATCATGGCCCGGGCGCCGTTTGAGACCGAGCGTCGAATGTAATCCGCGGGCAGGGCTGGCAGTCCGTGCTGTTCCCGCAACTGATTCAGGCAGCGGATAAAGTCCGGTGCCGTGTCGATCAGGGTTCCATCCAGATCAAACAGGACCGCCGAGGTTTGATGAGTGTTTTCAGGTTTCACGGATATCCCTGGCGTGCATCAGGTAATTGACGTCCACGTCCCGGCCCAGTTTGTAGGCCTTGGTCATCGGGTTGTAGGTCATGCCGGTCAGCTCCCGGACATCCAGACCTGCGTGGCGCAGGTGGTCGGACATTTCCGAAGGCCGGATAAACTTTTTCCATTCGTGGGTGCCCTTGGGCAGCAACCGGAGCAGGTATTCGGCACCGACAATCGCAAACAGGAACGACTTCGGGTTGCGGTTGATGGTTGAGACAAACAGATGGCCACCGGGTTTCAGCATGGTGGCACAGGCTTTGATGACCGATGCCGGGTCCGGTACGTGTTCGAGCATTTCCAGGCAGGTGACCACGTCGTACTGGCCGGCGTGATCCTTGTCCTGGGCCAAC
>JAXHUV010000459.1:0-1111 GCA_034189445.1 Pseudomonadota bacterium | reverse complement strand
TAGCAGAATTACTCAATGATCCTGCAACTTTCCAATCCATGTCAATTACTGGGAAAGTAGGAAAACGAACAGTGAAAATAACATTTCATAAAAATTAGTTTCGCTATCCCGACACCGGTTTTTATTTTTTTCTGGAGTCTTGCAAAAGAAAAACCGGGATTTACTTTGGCAATAGTTCGAAAAAGTCGAGGTATTGGACCCAAAAAACCGTATTGAAGACTGGTCCTGATCACGTGAAACTACATACGACTTTCGATATACCGCAGGACGCCCATGCAGGACGCCCCAACTAACGTCAGATTCCTTGCGCCAGCTTTCCGGTGCTGCCCCAGGCACCACCCCTGACATGATGGCCTGTAACCGGGTGGCATGATTGCCGCTCACATCCACCTTTCGAAAATGAACGACTTCCACCACCTGGAGGATATTCCATGGCTATACGGAAGCTGCTGATCGCCAATCGTGGAGAGATTGCGGTCAGGATTGCCCGGGCCTGTAGCGAACTGGGTATTCGCTCAGTCGCCATTCATTCGGAGGCTGACGAGTATTCCCTGCACGTCAAGAAAGCCGACGAAGCCTATCAGATCAGCAAGGACCCGTTGTCCGGATACCTGAACCCCCATCACATTGTGAACATGGCAGTGGAGACCGGCTGCGATGCGCTTCATCCCGGCTACGGTTTCCTGTCGGAGAACGCCGAGCTCGCTGCCATTTGTGAACAGCGCGGCATTACCTTCGTGGGGCCTTCAGCGGACGCCATCGCCTCCATGGGTGACAAGACCCAGGCCCGGCAAACGGCGCTGGCCGCGGACGTGCCGGTTACTCCCGGCTCTGAGGGCAACCTCGAAGATGTCGAGGACGCCGTTACCCGGGCCGCCGACATTGGCTACCCGGTGATGTTGAAGGCAACCTCGGGTGGTGGCGGGCGAGGTATCCGCCGGTGCGATAACGAGAAGGAGCTGCGGCAGCACTACGAGCGGGTGATTTCCGAGGCCACCAAGGCCTTCGGCAGCGCCGAGGTGTTTCTGGAGAAATGCATCATCGAGCCCCGTCACATCGAGGTGCAGATCCTGGCCGATACCCACGGTAACGTCGTTCATCTATACGAGCG
>JAXHUV010000458.1:0-1112 GCA_034189445.1 Pseudomonadota bacterium | reverse complement strand
GGCGCGGTTCACGTGGTTAACCCGAATAGCCAGCGACGCGGCAACGTTAATCAGCATTGCCGTGTCGGGTTCTGAGTAAGGATCCCAATCGGGGCGAGGCACATCGGGCGAGGTCAGGCCGGATGACACAAGACTGTCGGTGATGTCGGTCAGATGCAGCAGATGCGCGGCGGTCTCGGCCCAGTCTTCGTGAGGGTGTGCCGAGGCATAGCTGGTCAGGTAAAACAGTCGCCAGTCTTTCGGCGGACCTTTATGGTAGTGATGCTCAAGCGCCGCAGGATAATCAGCGCGCTCATCACCAAACATCCCCCGGAACGCATCCAGAAAATCCTCCCGCAAACTCAGGCGCCACCAGAGCATATGGGCGATCTCATGGCGCATATGGCCAATCATGGTTCGGTAGGGTTCGTCCAGGGCCTGCCTGCGAGTGGCACGAACCACGGGATCAGCCTCGGCGACACTGATTGTCACCACTCCGTACGCGTGGCCCATGGCAACTGGAGTCAAACCCTCGGCCAGCATGTGGAAAACCGGGCGCGTGCCTGGATCTTCCGGCCGGAACCAGTGCCAGCGGCCGAGATTATCCAGCACCCAGCGTTTCGCTGCCTCGGTCTCAGCCCAGTTCGGCATGGCGTTTGGAATATTCGGATCCGGCGCCAGGGCGGTCATCGCGCAGGAGCGACAGAAGGCCCCCTTCTCGGGCGCAATCCAGTTGCAGCCGATAATGTCCCGATTCACACAAAAGGGAGGCATGGCGATGAACGCCCTTGCCTGTGGGTCGTAAGCGACCGGTGTCCCCTCGGCAGTCGTCAGATTGTCAAACCACAGGTTTCCGGACCCAACCGGGTTGGAAAAAACCTTCATAGAGTTGGTACTCCTTTTTGAACGACAGGGTGCCTGAAAATGAGATCCCGGTCTTCCGAACCTATACCCTATAGCAAAGGAACACCAGACGGGGACCACGCAGTGCTAACCGCCCATCCAGTCAGTTGATGCCAGCACGATGCATCGTTCAACAAGGGGCTACGCCCTATGAAGTGCTGCTCGGACAAATGCCGGTACTGGCTTCGGTTCGAGACGGGCAGATTCTGGTCCGCAGAAAAGCCAGCCAG
>JAXHUV010000457.1:0-1113 GCA_034189445.1 Pseudomonadota bacterium | reverse complement strand
GCGATGCCGTTGGTGACCTGGTTCAGAATCACCGATTGCGGCCCGTCGGCCACCGCCGATTCAATTTCAACCCCCCGGTTTATCGGCCCCGGGTGCATAACGATACATTCCGGATGGGCCAACGCCAGTTTCTGCTGATTCAGGCCGTAGAGCCGGTAGAACTCCCGCTCGCTGGGCAGCAATGCCCCTTCCATTCGTTCTTTCTGCAGACGCAGCATGATCACCACGTCCAGATCCTGCATCCCGCGGGCCATATCATATTCGACGGTGCATCCAAGGCTTTCCACGTCCTTTGGCAGCAGGGTGCCCGGGGCAATGACGCGAACTTCTTCGGCACCCAGTTCGTTCAGGGCCCGGATCTGGGAGCGGGCTACCCGGGAGTGCAGCACGTCGCCAACGATGGCGACTTTCAGCTCCTCGAACTGCCCCTTGTGCTGGCGAATAGTGAGCATATCCAGCATGGCCTGGGTCGGATGGGCATGACGGCCATCACCGGCGTTGATAATGGCCACCCCCGGGGTGACGCTTTCGGCAATAAAATGCGGTGCACCACTCTGGGAGTGCCGGACCACGAACATGTCGCTGGCCATGGCTTCGAGGTTCAGCAGTGTGTCAGACAGGGATTCGCCCTTGGATGTAGCGGAAGTGCTGATGTCCAGGTTAAGCACATCCGCGGACAGTCGCTTGGCCGCCAGCTCAAAAGTGCTGCGGGTGCGGGTACTGGACTCGAAAAACAGGTTTACCACGGTCCTGCCCCGGAGCAACGGCACTTTCTTGATGGTGCGCTCACCGACTTCGATAAAGGAGTCCGCAGTATCCAGAATGTCAGTTAGCAGGGCGCGGTCAAGGCCGTCGAGGGTGAGAAAGTGCCGCAACTGACCATCCCGGGTCAGCTGCAAGTGGTGCGGGGAAGCGTCGTTCGCGGTCATGGCTCGCCTGTTATCTGATTCGGAGGTTTATTGTCCGGCTTCCTGAAATTCAATACGGAGCGGGTCGGGGCCACGCAGCTTGACGCGCTGATGAGATTCCAGCGCCATCGTCTTGCCAGCCACGTCAGGCTGGATGGGCAGTTCCCGGGCTCCGAGGTCAACCAGGGTGGCCAGTATGATACTG
>JAXHUV010000456.1:0-1117 GCA_034189445.1 Pseudomonadota bacterium | reverse complement strand
ACCTTCATGGGTGAACTTGATGGCATTGCCGACCAGATTGAACAGGACCTGCCGAAGCCGGGTCTCGTCCAGCATCATGGCAGCGGGCATTTGTGAGTCGACACTCACTTCCAGAGTGATGCCCTGCTCCCGGGCCCGCAGATCAAAGATGTGGCGAACATCGTCCAGAAGACGACGCACGGACACTGCCGAATAGTCGAGCCTCATCTTTCCGGCCTCGATCCGGGACAGGTCCAGAATGTCATTGATCAGCATCAGCAGGCTCCGGCTTCCGGCCCGGATAGCGTCCAGATAGTTTCGTTGCTGTGGATCGGTAACGCTGTTGCTGAGCAGGTCACTGTAGCCGATCACCGCATTCATCGGCGTCCGGATTTCGTGTGACATATTGGCCAGGAACTCACTCTTGGCCAGGCTGGCCGCCTCCGCCTCGCGGGCGAGACGTTCGGCTTCCAGTTTGGCGGCCCGCAATTCGTCCTCGCTCCGGCGCTGGGCATTTTCGGAGCGGATGCGCTCATCCACCTCCCTGGAAAGCTTACGGTTCCAATACAGGAAGATAAGCACCACCAGAATGGCGACCAGCACCACTCGCCGCACCACGGTGTAATCGGTTTCCTGCTCGACATCCAGATGGATCCAGCGGTTATAGATGGATTCTGTCTCGCTGGCTTCGAGACTCCCCAGCGCCTTATTCAATACCCGATGCAGTTCCGGACTGTCTTTGCGTACCGCCAGTCGCAAATCGTATTGGTAGGGGGTAATGCTGGTAATCCTGAGGTTCGATAGTCCCAGCCTGGCCACGGTGTAACTGACCGCCGGAATGTGTGTAACCATGACATCCAGATCGCCGTTGGACAACGCCAGAAGCCCTTCCTCCACGGAATCCATAGGGTACAGGTTCAGGTTCGGATGATTGATCAGCAGGTAATCGTGGGCCGCGTGCCGGTTCACCACACCCACCCGTTCGTTGCGAAGCTCCCGGAGATCGCCGATAAAACGGCCATCATCCCGGATGGCGAGGGCGATGGGCACGGTCAGATAGGCCCGGGTAAACAGAAAGGCGTCTTCAGTGCGCGGAGTCCGGGACAACCCCGGGAGTATATCCACCTTGCCCGATCGG
>JAXHUV010000455.1:0-1117 GCA_034189445.1 Pseudomonadota bacterium | reverse complement strand
TAGTTCCGCTGAACTCGGAGCTTGCTAAGGATGCCGCCAAATTTGGTGTTCTCCATAAATTGCCGCTGGCTGATAGCATTATTTTCGCCACTGCTCAGAAATTTTCCGCTGCAATCTGGACTCAAGACAGCGACTTCGAAGGGCTGGCGAATGTCAAATACATTTCCAAGAAAAGCGCATAAAACTAATAAGGATAGGTCGCGCGCAACCGCGACCTGATCCGGTGTTGGACGAGCCCGGTGAGGTAACTCCAGACCTTTCCTCGCGGAGCAATCCGGCGCATTTGTCGGGTACTTTCCGCGTATTCGGTGTTCTGGTTCCCAGTGTCCCGTCTGCTGCCTTCTGCGTCAGCTATGATTGCCTCACGCGCAAAGTGATACTATAGTGCCACTCTTGGTCTGATTCAGGGTGAGCCCATGAAAGTTGAGCTTGTTACAAACCTTAAGCGCCAAGCCACAAAAATCTTGGCAGACCTGCATCGGTCTAAAGAGCCGATACTGATCACTGAACATGGTCAGCCATCGGCTTATCTTGTCGATGTGCAGGATTACGAATTCATGCAGCGCCGGCTTGAGTTGCTTGAGGGGCTCTCACGGGGAGAGCGTGCTGTACTTGAGGGAAGAACGTACAGCAAGAGTGAGGCCAGGGAGAAAATGAGTAAATGGCTGAAGTAATCTGGACGGAGCCCGCCCTTCAAGAACTGGATGCCATCGCTGAGTACATTGCCCTGGATAACCCTGCTGCCGCAAGTCATCTCGTCCAGGAAGTTTTCGATAAGATCGAGCGTTTGGAAGATTTTCCCCAATCCGGTCGGATTCCTCCGGAGCTCCCTGATTCGGTATACAGGGAGCTAGTAATTCCACCGTGTCGCATTTTTTATCGTGAGGATGAGCAGCGGGTTCTCGTCCTATCTGTTATGCGAGAGGAGCGGCAGCTTCGTGCGTATATGCTTGGGAACAGCTAATCGGGTAGCCGAGGGTGTCTAACCCCCAGTCCCCACAACACTCTGCACCGATGCGTCGGACCGACGGCTCCGCACAGTGTCCATCTTGTTCGCTCGCAACCGCCGATGGCAGCGGCTGCGCCCAGGCTTGATGGACCAAGATAAACCGGGACA
>JAXHUV010000454.1:0-1118 GCA_034189445.1 Pseudomonadota bacterium | reverse complement strand
GTTAGGGTTAGGGTTAGGGTTAGGGTTAGGGTTAGGGTTAGGGTTAGGGTTAGGGTTAGGGTTAGGGTTAGGGGTTAGGGTTAGGGTTAGGGTTAGGGTTACGGTCATGCGATATTGTTGTAAATGTTTTTGCACAACTATTCGTGAAACCTCACCATTATATGGGACTTTGTCAAGGCAAAACTGATAGTTGTGTAGATCATGACTAAAATTAATGGAATATTGGAGAGGTTTCAGAATATTGGGGAGTTTTTGGACTTCGTCATGTTGGTAACTTTTTTTGGTGGAAAAAATTTGGATTTGAGTTTCTGGGGGTAAAATAGCCACAAAATAGTCGTGTATGTTTAATGAACGTTTTTTAGCCCTCGAAAGCCATAAATGTCATGAAATTTCAAAGTGCTCTCAAAGTCAGGGTTTTCATCCTAGATCATTGAAATTTGGCATTATGAACCCTAAGGTCGATGTTAATCGACATACAAGTGGAAAAAGTGATTAATCAAAAATTGAGACTGTAATGCCATAAAGTGTGTTTTTGAAAATTTTAAAAAACATGCTATCGAAATTTTTGTGACAGGGGATGGTTGAAAAGTACGCAACTAGCATATTCAGTAAATTTCAGACCTTATGGGTAAAAACTGGCCATTCTGTGGTCATTTTGGTAAACTCACCAATATCACAACGGTTAGGCTGGGCCTCACCAATATTTCAAAAAAAAAGTCCGGTTACCCCTACCCCTGGCCTACCGTCTGATATTGGTGTAAGTCTATATAGTGTAACCAAAACTACTCTAAACACCTTAAAAATTGATGCAGTCTTAAAATCCTCGAATTGCCCTTACAGTAAGTGTTTAAAGAACACACAGACTGATTTTCATTATGTGTTTCAGTCATGATCTTCATTTTGTGCTCATTTGAAGTATTGCTATATGGATTTACACCAATATTTGAGACGAAAGCCCAGGGCTTAGGGTTGACAGTTTTATGGCTCTCAAGGGTTGAAAAATGATGTTAGAGCTGAGATATTTTGAATTTGTGCCTTATTTGTAATGCCATTTAACATATGTGTCACAGCGCCTACTACCAACCACTTGTCTGTCTTTAATAGCTTTGGCGCCAAAA
>JAXHUV010000453.1:0-1119 GCA_034189445.1 Pseudomonadota bacterium | reverse complement strand
CTGATGAAGTATGTCCTGCAACATAAGGATAACAATTATGAATTAACATTATTAAAAATAAAATAAAAATTAAAATGACAAATAAGAACCTTGATTTTAGTTTTTACATTGACCAATGCATTTTTTTTAAGCCCTAGAAATACAATTACAAAGTGTACAAAATCATGTTATTTAGGGTAATTTAGCAGAATAAAATGTTTAAATTATTATTACAATCTAAACAAAACACAATGTTAAACAACATATTAAAAGTTAAACTTAAAGTTAAAAAATGGGCATGGGTGGGGGAGGGTTATTGTACGTGGTTGGTATCCAGTCAATCCACAACTTACACTAGTTACAGTGACTAGTTCAGTAACAATAACACTTGTACTAGTTGTACTTGATAAGCTCTACAGATCAAAGCTAACAGCAACACTGACAACTGAGATGGTGATGGACAAAGCCCACAACAGACATGAGACTGAACAGTAAATCCTGCTGAAACTGTGAAAGTAAACTCTCCTGAAAAACGAAATCAAGTAGCCTACAAAATAAAACCAGTCACTCAACACAACAACACCAAAAACTCATAAAAAAAGCCTTTCCTTGATTTTACTTGTAGACTGAAGAATGCGCCGAAACCCAGAATTTCACGGGGAGAGTCGGAGAATGACTCACTCAGTCAGTCAGTGAAGCAGGAAAGCCATTCAAATAGATTTTCAAATTTTGACAAAAACTCACAGAAAAAGAAGAAAAGAGCCCATCCAATGTAACATAAACACAGACAGGCAACCAAAAAAGGCAAGCTAAAGATGGATTCCACAAAAGGCAAATCATATACAGCAAATAAAACAAAAGAAAGACAAATTACATGCTCACCTCTTCAGCGAATTTCTCCTTCCCGCTCAACAGGTCACAGGAAGTTGACATTAGTCCAACGAATTACTTCCCCTGATTAGGGGGGGTTACACAGTATGCACAAGTGACAATCACACAACCTTACACACACACACAATTTTGTTTTTGTTTTTAAAGAATCAGTAGGAAAAAAGAAAAGAAAAAAAAAAGCTTTTTTTATGAGGAGAACAAGTGCAAAAATGTCATACTTTTATATTTGAAAGTGTGAAAAAATGTTTA
>JAXHUV010000452.1:0-1119 GCA_034189445.1 Pseudomonadota bacterium | reverse complement strand
GAAAAAATGGATAAGGCGGTCAATGGCTTTTGGCCATAAAAAGTCGTTTTCAACACGAGCTTTTGCCGCTTGTCCGAGAGTTTGACGGAAAGTGCTGTCCGCCAGGAACTGACGTATTGCCTTTTCTACTGCCGTATCGCTCGTGCTGTCGCAAAGTAGTCCTGTTTCTCCGTGCAGCACGGCATCACCGGCACCGCCAATCTCACCAGCCAGACTGGGCACGCCAAAAAATGCGGCCTCTAAATACACCAGCCCGAAACCTTCTACCGAATTGCCCTCGGCGCGGCTTGGCATTACGAACAAGTCGGCCTGGCTCAACCATGCATTTTTTTCGTCATCGCCGACCGCGCCAGTGAAAATGACATGTTTCTCCAGACCGAGCGCTTCTACCAATTTCGCGAGTCGAGGCTTATCCGGTCCACTGCCAATAATGACGTAGGTAAGTTCAGGGTAGTCGCTAATCAGAGCCGGCAGGGCATGGAGAACTTTGTCGTGGCCTTTGCGCGACTCGATTCTGCTGATCGTCACCAGGACGGGGTGTTTTTCCTTGATCGCTCTATGTACCTGCTGCGTGGCAGCTGCACTGGGCAAAGCCGGAGGTGTTATCCCGGGTAACAGGACATCACCCCTCTCCGGATCAGGAAGATAAGAGGTTAATCGGTCCAGAGTGTAGCGGGAGTTCGCCAGAATACGATCTGCCTTGGCAAAGGCTTTTTCTATTCTTTTCCGTTTCTGAGGTGTGCTGTTGTCCGGAAACTCCATACCATGTGCGAGGCAGAGAATTCTCGCACTCTGTTTCAGAGAAGCTGGCAGGTATTCCAGGCTCTTCCAGGTATCGCACAGAATAACGTTGCCGGAAGAGCCCGGTCGCACGTTTTTAGTAAGCCGTAAGCCTTTCCAGCGGCGTCTTATCGGTTTCAGGCCGCCAAACCGATAGATCTGATAGGGCTGTTGTTGGTCAAAAGCCCGGGTTGACTGTCCCCGGAGCGTATCGGCAAAGACCTTTACCGTGTAGTGCCGGTGACTCAGGGTTGTTGCTACCGCATGCATATAAGACTGGATTCCTCCCAAATCGGGAGGAAAGGTCTGTGTGGCA
The DNA here is from genome assembly GCA_034189445.1 of Pseudomonadota bacterium. Lineage (GTDB taxonomy): Bacteria > Pseudomonadota > Gammaproteobacteria > Pseudomonadales > Oleiphilaceae > Marinobacter. The sequence goes on along the minus strand of JAXHUV010000452.1, from coordinate 23 downwards.
ATATAAACAGTGGGTTTGTTCAC
>JAXHUV010000451.1:0-1122 GCA_034189445.1 Pseudomonadota bacterium | reverse complement strand
TGGTTCGGATGTGGTCGTTCTGGTGATAGTTGGTGATTCGGTCGTAGCTGAGCTGGTCTGGGTACGTGTTACTGTTGCTTGGCCTGAAGACACAAAGTCTTTCATATTAGACTCACAATACTGGTAAGTTCTCGGCAATTGCGCCAGGAAAAGAATGAGCGCTTGAAAATTTTAAAGCTTTCTCTTACCTTCCAATATACGTAGAGGACTTTCAGGACAATGTGAGACGATTTTTTCTGAATCTTAACAAGCCCAACTGGACGAGGAAATGAAACAAAACGTCTGTGAATAGTGAAACAGGCACTTTGTTCCATATTATCGTGCGCTCGTGTTGCGGCAAGCTCTCGATGTTAGTGATTTGGTGCAAGCGATATTTTGATTTGTTTTTGACAACATTCCACATAATTCTGATCGAATTCAACTTTAGGAACTGTGCTGACCAAGGCAAGCTGTGCATTTCGTTATGCCGTTTTCGACTTTCAGTTTGTCGGACTTGGGAACTGAGGTGGTGCCATTTTGCAGCATGTTGACCCGCATGAGGATTAAGATTGACGCAAACAGACTGCAAAGGACCAGAGACTAAAGGGCAGTAAATTTTCTTACTCAGAACTTGTTTTCGTTCTGCGGTACCCTGTTTCGATCCTGTTTTACAGCTGTTTATAAAGGACTAAAAACACACTTGCAAACACCTATTACAAAAGCCGTGCTGAGTGGCAAGTTTTTTTTTTTTTTTTCTTTTTTTCCTGTCCTTACTGTACAGCTTTGTATCATCACATCAATGTTCGATCTGAAATATGCATCGCTGCGTGGGGCGAACAAGCAGTGCTAACATGTGATTCAATGCTATTAGGTTTGCAGACACAGACACAGACACAGACAGACATACACAGACACAGACAGACAGACAGACTCACACACACACACACAAATACGCGCGTATCCCATAGTAAGTCTAGTAGCAAATCATTGTGTGTGCGTGCAAATTCGTGTAGTTCTTTTTACTCTTAGTCTCCCATCTCTCTCTCTCTCTCTCTCTCTCTCTCTCTCTCTCTCTCTCTCTCTCTCTCTCTCTCTCTCTCTCTGTGAGAAAAAATAAATAAAAAAAAAAAAAAATAAGAGAAA
>JAXHUV010000450.1:0-1129 GCA_034189445.1 Pseudomonadota bacterium | reverse complement strand
CGATGACCTCCGCCTGTTTGCCATCTGCAACGTGGCGCTGACCATTCCGGCCCGGATCGTGGTGGGCATGGCCCTGGACCGGTTCGGTCCGCGTCGGGTGTTCTCGGTACTGATGGTGCTGATGTCCATCCCGGCACTGTTCTTCGCCTTCGGTAACACCATGACCCAGCTGCTGGTCAGCCGCCTGGTGCTCAGCTCCATCGGTGCCAGCTTTGTGGTGGGTATCCACATGACCGCCATGTGGTTCAAACCCAAGGACATCGGCTTTGCCGAAGGCTTCTACGCCGGCTGGGGCAACTTCGGTTCCGCCGCGGCTGCCATCTCGCTGCCCACCATTGCCCTGCACATGTACGGTGGTGAAGACGGCTGGCGCTGGGCCATTGCCCAGAGTGCCATTGTCATGGCGGCCTATGGCGTCTACTACTGGTTTGCCATCACCGACGGCCCGGCCGGCACCGTGCACCGCAAGCCCCGCAAGGCAGTGGCCCTGGAAGTGAGCACCTGGGGTGACATGGTCAAGCTGATTCTCTGGACCATTCCCCTGGTGGGCGTGCTGGCGATCCTGGTCTGGCGCATCCAGAACATGGGCTACCTCAGCACCACCGGTGCGATCATCTGCTACGCGGTGATTTCCGCCATCGTCTGCTACCAGATCGTCCAGATCCTGCGGGTCAACGTGCCCATCCTGAAAAAGGGTGTGCCAGAGGATGACAAGTACCCGTTCAACAGCGTCGCGGCTCTGAACAGCACCTACTTCGCCAACTTCGGCGCCGAGCTGGCGGTGGTCTCCATGCTGCCCATGTTTTTCGAGGAAACCTGGAGCCTGAGTGCCACCGCCGCCGGCCTGATTGCCGCCTCCTTTGCTTTCGTGAACCTGGTGGCCCGTCCCATGGGTGGCCTGGTCTCGGACCGCATGGGTAACCGTCGCTTCGTGATGCTCAGCTACATGTTCGGTATCGCAGTCGGGTTCGCCATGATGGGGCTGATGAACTCCAGCTGGCCGCTGATCATTGCCGTCGGTATCACCGTGTTCACCTCCTTCTTCGTGCAGGGTGCCGAGGGAGCCACCTTCGGCATCATTCCCTCCATCAAGCGCCGGCTCACCGGCCAGATCTCCGGAATGGCGGGG
>JAXHUV010000045.1:10811-13289 GCA_034189445.1 Pseudomonadota bacterium | reverse complement strand
CCGGCCCGACCGGCACGATCTGGGTCGGGTTAATGGTTCTCTGGCTCACGTAGTAATGGCGTTTGATCTGATCGATATCCACGGTCTCCGCCACGCCGGGCACCTGGTAGAGATCCCGGACGTAGCCAGAAAGCGCCGGAAAATCACTGATCCGCTGGCGGTTGCACTTGAAGTGGCTGTAGTACACCGCATCGAACCGGATCAACGTGGTGAACAGGCGCCAGTCTGCCTCGGTCAGGCGATCACCCACCAGATACCGCTGGCCAGACAACCGCTCCTCAAGCCAGTCGAGTGAGTCGAACAGCGCGTTGTACGCCTCCTCGTATTTGTCCTGCGCGGTGGCAAAACCCGCCTTGTAGACACCATTATTGACCGTGTCATAGACCCGGGCGTTTATCTCATCAATCTCACCTTGCAGTTCCCCGGGATAGAAATCCAGGTCGGTACAAACACCCTCGAGACCATCAAACGCCGAATTGAACATCCGGATAATCTCGGCGGACTCGTTGCTGGCAATCGTCTCTTTCTTCTTGTCCCACAGAGCGGGCACTGTCACCCGACCGGAATACTCCGGGGCGGCTCTGGTATAGACCTGGTGCATGAAACGGAAGCCATGGAGGTGGTCACGGTGCTGCTCACTGTCGGGCCGAAACTCCCAGCCGTTTTCCAGCATATCCGGATGCACCACTGACACCGAAATATGCTTTTCCAGCCCCTTGAGCTTCCGGAAAATCAATGTCCGATGCGCCCAGGGACACGCCATGGCTACATAAAGGTGATAACGCCCGGATTCGGCCTTGAAACCACCTTCCCCATCCGGACCTGGCGAGCCATCGGCGGTTACCCAGTTCCGGAACCGGGCCGCCTCCCGTTCAAACTTGCCGCCGGTCTTGTCGGTGTCATACCACTGGTCATGCCATTTGCCGTCAACTAACAGGCCCATAGTAAGCTCCTCAGAAATTCTGAATTACGGAAAGCAGGCCTTTCAGAGGCACTGCACAGCGTCCGCCTCCTCCAAGGCCAACTATTTACCAGGCAGAATAACGGCGACCCTGCTACCCTCTCAAACAAGCATTTCTGGCCAATAACCTCAGATAATTCGAACATGCATGCAGCCATCACCATAGACGCCCTCAAAGTCCTTGATGCCATAGACCGCAAAGGCAGCTTTGCCGGGGCAGCCAACGAACTGTTCCGGGTTCCTTCCGCCATCAGCTACACCGTGCAGAAACTGGAAGAAGACCTGAACGTGGCCATTTACGATCGCTCCGGTCATCGCGCCCGATTGACGCCGGCCGGCCGGTACCTGTTGGAAGAAGGCCGCACCCTGCTGGCAGCGGCAGAGAACCTCGCGCACACCACCCGGCAGGTGGCCCAGGGCTGGGAAACCCGGTTACGGATCGGCTTTAACTCCCTGCTACCGGCGGAATGCCTGTTTCCGACAATTCAGGATTTCTATGGGCTGGGCGTGCCGGTGGATGTGCAAATTGTGGAAGAGGTTTTCGCCGGCGCCTGGGATGCACTGCAAAGCCGCCGGGTGGACCTGATTATCGGCGCCGATAATTTCAGCAAGCCTGCCGGAAACTTTACAACAAAGCCCCTCGGAGACATGCTTTTTGTATTTGCGGTTGCTGCTGACCATCCCCTGGCGGATGCCGAAACGCCGCTCTCCGAGGAAGACATCTCGCGCTATCCCGCAGCCGTCGCCGCAGACACTTCACGGTCCTTGCCACCGGGACACGCAGGCATATTCCACCGGCAACGGACATTCACTGTCGCCAATATTGACCAGAAGATTGCCATACAGGTAGCCGGCCTTGGCGTGGGATGGTTACCCCGGGCAAGAATCAGCACACAACTGGAAGAAGGAAAACTGGTCATCAAGGAAGTCCATGAATCACGCCAGCCGATAACACTTCATCTGGCCAGACATGCCGAGGATCAGGGCAAAGCCTTGATGTGGTTCTGGCAACGGCTCAGCATGGAGGGCGCCGTCTCGAAATTTCTGACATACTGAGACTCGGCGCCACCCGCCGGTGTTCAACCTGTCGGACTCAAGACTACTGATTATTCGAACGCCCACCGAAGGAACGCCTTTTTATCCTCGTCACTTGCTGTTCCCCAAATGGTTTTGAGCCGTTCAAGCGCGTTATCACCACCGCTCACCGGGGCGCTTTCGGGGCTGGACGCCGGAATCGGCGTACGGGAGGCGGTCATCTGCTCTTTCGGATCCCAAACGGTTGAACTCGCCACGGACACTCCTGCCGAAGATACAATCTCTGCGGAGAACTCCGGCATTGCCCGCTCAGCTTCCTGACGAGACCTGGGCGGCTCAAAATCAAAACGATAGGTTTCACCGGCTTCCGCGTCAAAGCGAACGACCTGGGGCTCGCTTTCGATTACGTGAACTTTCGATTCTCCGTTGCCTACCACATCACTCCTCGCCCAGATTGTCTTGTAGATAAAGACCACCTCGTT